>JBAWVI010000029.1:0-10136 GCA_037147375.1 archaeon
CTCATCAGTTATATCGTAACCTGTACCAATTTCTGTTCCAGAATAATCATATACGTGTAACATATATGTTCCACCTTCTCCAATCTTTGACCAATTAACAGTAATTGCTCCGGTTGCTGCACACACACCAGGAACTATACTAACAATTGATGGAGCTTGTGGTTGATCTAATGCTTGTTGTGCCTTTGTTGCTTGATCTATAGCTGTGTCTCTTGACTGTCCGCCCATTCCAACTAATAAAGCGATAACGATTACAGCAATTAAAACAGCACCACCAATTAACAAAAGGTATTCAAGTGCTCCTTGTCCTTTAATTTTTTTCATCATTTTATTTCACCTATTTTTTTGTTTCTTTTTTTATTTTATTTTTTTTGTTTTTAAATTTATTTGCTTTTTTATTATAATCTTACTTGAAGATATAATAATTATTTACTATATATAAGAACATCAGATTTATATATATTTCTGTTTAGGAAAGTTAACTATTCTCCTTTATTTTATTGCATCATCCTGTATTGTGTTTACTTTACCAACATTCTTTGCAGATACTTGCTTTAAGTAAAATCCAACCGCGATTGCAGCAAGAGCAACAATTCCAAGTATAATTAAAAACTCTAAAGAGATTTGTGCTCTTTCTTCCTTTATTATTTTTTTAAATTTATTTATCATAAATATCATCCATTTACTACTTCAAACCATTCCAGCAAGCATGCTTCTTAAAACTGCTTGTGCAACTAAATACACAGTGTATGCAATAGTAATCATTACCGGAAAGAAAACATACATTGGACTTAGTTTACCTTCTCTCATGATACTAATCATTGCAGATGCTGCGAAAACCTCTAAGATTATATAAATATCCAATAACATAAAAATGGTTTCTTGAGTTTTTAGAGCAACCACAAGTGATGCAGCAGATGCAATACCTGTGCTTGTTGCAACATTTGTTAAAAACTCAGTTATTACTCTTGTAAGCCCAAAAATGAAAGGAGCAACTACAGCACCAGCAGCAACAATAAATATTGATTGAAGCATGGTTTTTGTTTGTCTTTCCTTTTTAATTCTATAAATATATTTAGTATCATTTGCAATTTCTTCAAGAACATCTGCAAGTGGTGCACCTGTTCTTAATGATTCTTGAACTAATGTAACTGTTCTTCTATCTACTTTTGATTCAACTCTATAAGATAAGAAATAAAGAGCTTTAATTGTTGTGTCACCCATTTCTATTCTTCTAATAACTTCATTAATTTCAAATGAAAGAGGACCAAAATCAGCAACACAAACTTCTCTTAATGCATAATCAAAAGAAGATCCTGCTTTCATAGTGTCTGCAATTAATTTTAATGCGTCTGGCCAATATCTTTCAATTTCTTTAATATGCTTATCATATAGATAAATAGGAATACCATATCCTAAATCAAGTATTACTACAAATAATAAGAATCCAATCTTTGGACTAATTAAGTAACCTATTGCACCTAATACAAGTGAAAATCCAAAAATCATTAATAACCAGTATAATGCTGGTATCTTGATCTTTTGTCCATAAAGATATATTTGATATCTTTCTAAAAACTTCATATAATCACATCTTTGGTTCTATCATTTTGATATAAAATATTAAAAATAAAAATATTATTGGTAATGCAACAATGTAAATTAAAGTTAATGTTGTTGGAGTCATTACTCCAGGAAGGAATAAAGCCCCATCCTGCCCTAAAGGTGAGTTTGCAATTGCACCTAAAATTGCTGCAAATACAGGAAGAACAATTGCCATGAAAATAAAAATAATTCCAAAAAAATTCATTTTTTCTCCAAATACTTTAGCAGATTCCATTAAATCAAATGAAACCGTGTCTGCAACACCATTAATTGTTTCTGCAAGATTTCCACCTGTATTTAATGTTCTTACTATGTGGAATAAAGCAATATTATAATTTTTAGATTGACTTCTAATTGCAGCATGTCTTAATGCTGTTTTTGTGTCAGTTCCGTTTTCAATCTCGATTATTGTTCTACTCATTTCTTCTGAAAGAACACCATAATCATTCTTTGCAACTGATTGTAAAACTTTGTAAAGACCAATACCAGCTTGAAGTTCAGTTGCTATGTGACGAAGTGCATAAGGTAATTCAACATCAATATAAACTCCACGCATTTTAGCTTTCTGCATAGGAAGTACATATGCAAGTATAAATATTAATAAAACAAAAAGACCAAAGAAAATAAATGGGATAGTAATAAGTAAAAGTGGTTTATAAAAACCAAATAATAAAAGTAATAATGCAGAAATAAATCCAGATATTAATAAAGAAAATAAAATTGAGAAAACAAGATGTTGAACAAGTGTTTTCTTAATGTTTGCAGATGTTAAATAAAATGAAATCTTTTTTCCAATTGAATTTTTTGCAATAAATACAACTATTGAATTAATAAGTGATTTAAATGGGCCATAAAACTTAACTAAACTTTTTTCAAGAGATGAATCTGAACCAGAAATTAGTTTGGATTCAGTATCAACATCAAGGTTAGATAGCTTACCTTCAGAAATTATATCTCTTAATTCCTTTAAGTGTCCTTCAGAAATATTACCTCCAACTCCTTGTGCATCAGATCTTTTTTTCATTTTATTAACTATGTTTTGAACTACATCAAGATCTACATCACTCTTTTTGCTAGTTGCTTTTTGAGTATCTTCTTTTAGTCTAGTTAATTTTTTATCTTCCATATGCACTCAAGTTTAATTTAATTATATACTACTTTAACATAACTATTTTGTATGATTTTAGAAACATCCTTTAAACCTCTTATTTTATTATTAACCATATCATTTAAAATCCTTATCCTTGACTCAATTATCTTTTTTACATCTAATTCTGATAAATTTGTGTAGCTTTTTATAGTATCAAAGTAATGGATTGGTAATTCTGTTCTTTCAAGTTGATCTGTTTGTGGATTCCATTGGAATACAATGTTTGCTTTTGGATCATTATCAAGCACACCTGTAACTTCTGCAATAGCAGTAATTCTTCTAACTTGTCCTTTAGGTGTTGACATTCTTTTTTGAATAATTATAAAATCAAGTCCAGCAAGCATAAGCATAGGAACATTCATTGGAGGTGAAGTTAATCTTACAAGTGTTTCTCTTGCGGAATTTGCGTGAACAGTACCCATACATCCATCGTGTCCTGTGTTCATAGCAGTGAATAATGCATTAGCTTCTTTATGACGAATTTCTCCAACAATTATTCTATCTGGTCTCATTCTTAATGTGTTTTTAGTTAATATTTCTAAACTTAATTCACCTTTACCTTCAACTCCAGGTGGTCTACCTTCAAATCTAATTAAATGAGTTAATGGTAATTGCAATTCAGCAGTGTCTTCAATTGTTAGTATTCTATCTTTTTCAGGAATAAAGTTTGCTAAAACATTTAATAAAGTTGTTTTTCCAGAACCTGTTCCTCCAGAGATTAATATGTTTGCGGGTTTTGCACCAAAACCTTCAACTACTGACCATAAAAATGCAGCAACTTCTATGTTTATTGTTTTATAATTTATTAAATCTACAATTGTGTATGGATCAGCTTTAAACTTTCTAATTGTAACTGTTGCACCATCAATTGATGCTGGTGGAATTGTTGCATTAACACGAGAACCATCTGGAAGTCTTGCATCAAGAATTGGGTTTGAAATATCAACTTGACGACCAAGTGTTCTAGCAATCTTATCAATTATCTCTTCAATTTCATCATCTGTATTAAAAGAAATATTTGTGGTTAACATTCCATATTCTGAATGATAAACATAAACTGGTTTTTTTGGACCAACAATCATAATTTCTTCAAGCTTATCGTCTTGAAGTAAGGGTTCAATTATTCCATATCCAGTCATTTCTTTAACAACAGCATCTGCATAAAAATCATACATGTGCTTTGGAATATTTATTTCTGAAGCATTTTCTAAAATTTCAATGATTTTTTGATAATAAATATTTCTTCTCTGAATTGGATCTCTAATCTTATAAGGATCCGATGAAATTAATCTAGTTGCTGCTTCTTTTAATGTATTTATAATTAGTTTTTGTGATGCATTTGGTTTTGGAATTGGAATTTTATAATGAAGAAGTTGTTCTTCATCTATTCTATAAATTTCTGTTTGTCCATACTTTGTAATTATTGTTGACTTTTTACCTGATAAATAATCCTCATAATTTGTTAGTTCATCGAGCTTGTCCATTTTTGAGGTTTGGTTTATTCTTTTTGTAACTAAATCTTTAATAGAGGTTAGTTGTCCCATATCCTTTATTTCTTCTTTTTGGATTTCAGGAGTAGGCATTGCACTCATATTCTGAACTGGCTTTACTTCAGGTGTTGAATCAATTGAAATTATTTTTTGTTTAAAATCAGAGGTTGATTCTGAAGTCTGTTCTTGTTTTACAGGTATAGTTGCTGATACTGGGATAGGTATGCCTGTATCTTTTGGTTTATTGTATTTTGTTACTAATTCATCTAAATATGTTGGCAATTTCATTCACCTTAATTTAATTATTTTTATTTATGTGGTTTATTAATATTATTTGTGCTAAAAGTGCTTCAAGTTGTATTCTATCATTTGCACCTTCAACTAATCTGAAATTTATTTCTGCAATCTTATCAATTATTTGTATTTTATGCTTAATATTTAACTTATCTTCAGGATAAGAAACTATCTTTTTGTATAATTGACTAATTATATCCTCTCCAGACAACCCTTGATCAAATAATAGGGTTTCTAAATACTTTCTAGATTCAAGGAAGTTACCTGCAAGGCAAGCATCAATTAAATTTAAAATATCTTTTGGTTGTGCTGCATTTGATACACTATAGATTGTTTCCTTCTTGATGTGATCAGTTGTTGATGCTGCACTTTGAAGATAATTAAGAGCTGATCTCATATCCCCTTCACAAATATCATAAATTGCATTTATTGCATCTACATCAATTTTAATATTTTCTAATTTTACAACTTCATTTATTTTTTCAGTTACTTCTTCCTTTGATAATGGTTTAAATTTAAATAAAGAACATCTGCTTTGAATTGGAGATATTAATTTTGATGCATAATTTGCATTTAAAATAAATCTAACAGTCCCAGTATATTTTTCCATAGTTCTTCTTAATGCTTGCTGAGCATCAACAGTTAAAGCATCTGCTTCATCTAAAAAAATTATTTTAAAATCAGCACCTAAAGGAATTGTCATTGCAAATTCCTTTATTTCTCCTCTAACTATACCGATTCCTCTTTCATCAGATGCATTAAGTTCTAAAAAATCCTGATTAAAGGTAGGACCAAATAACTCTCTTGCTAAAGCAACTGCACAACAGGTTTTTCCAACACCAGGAGGACCAGAGAATAACATATTAGGAATGGATCTTTTTTCAACATATTTCTTTAATCTTTCTGTTATGTGTTTCTGACCAACTACATCTACTAACCTTTTTGGTCTGTATTTCTCAGTCCAAGGAAATGTATTTTCGTTCTTTTGGGTCATAAATATCACTATTAATATTAAATTTATTATATATTATATCTATTTTACACTTAAAATAATAGCCCAATATATTTATAACCCTTTTTATTGTTCTATATATATAATACTTATTTAAAAGGAAAATTATATGAATAAAGAAAGAAGAAATAAAGTTATGAAGTTTAGTTTATGGTTAATTATATCTTTTGTAGTATCTCAAGGTTTAATATATTTATTAACTAAAGAAAACTTTTTTACAACTCCAATGTACATATTTTTGCCAATTGTTGGATTTATTGGATTATATTATTTAACACCTATACTTGAGAAGTATATAGATTATAAAAATAAATATAAAATTGCATTAATTTTTGCAGTTGCTGGTGTATTTGCATTTTACATCGCAGTACTATTTTATGCTTGGCAAATTAAAGTATTAAATCCAACTTGGCCAATGCAATTACAATTTTTCAATGTATTTTTAGATTCTGCATTCCTTGAATTCATAATTTCCGGGGTACTTGGAATTATTTTCTCTGAAAAATAATTTCAAACTATTTCTTTTTTTAGTTAAAGGTAGTATTTATGAAAAAAATATTTGTTAAAACGTTTGGATGCACTCTAAATCAAAGAACTAGTGAAGAATTAACCACAAATGCATTTATTGTTGAAAATATAGATGATGCAGATCTCATCTTCATAAATACGTGTGGAGTTAAGGAACAAACTGAATTTAAAATTATTAAATATTTGCATGAACTTAAAAAACAAGGAATAAATGAAAATAAAATTATTTTATTTGGGTGTCTTATAGATATTGATTCATCTGGGCTAAAAAAAGCAAGCCCAAAAGCAAACATCTTTGGACTTAAAGATCAAGATAAATTAAAAAAATTAATATCTTCTAAAAATATAATAAAGAAAAAACAAAAGATAACTCAAGCAATAATTATTGCAAATGGATGCCTTGGTGCATGTACATATTGTGCAGTTAAGTTTGCTAGAGGTAAGCTTGAAAGTAAGCCAATAACAGAAATAAAAAAAGAAATTGAAAGTGCATTAAATAAAGGAACTAAAGAAATACTCTTGACTGCACAAGACACTGGTTGTTATGGTCTCGACATAAATATAAATATAGTTAATTTACTTAAAGAAATAATTAAAATACCTGGAGACTTTAGAATAAGACTTGGGATGGCAAATCCACAACATTTAATTAAATTTTACAAAGAACTTGCAGACGTTTATAAAAATGAAAAAATTTATAAGTTTCTCCACATACCTATTCAAGCAGGGGATGATAATACATTAAAAAGGATGAATAGATTTTATAGCACAAAAGAAATTGAAATAATCATAGATTATTTTAGAAAAATCCATCCAACAATAACAATTGCAACTGATGTGATTGTTGGATTTCCAGAAGAAACAGAAACTGAATTTGAAAACACAATTAATTTTATTAAAAAAATCAAACCACCACTAATAAATATTTCTAGATTTGGAAAAAGAAAGGGAATAGAAGCAAATAACTTAAAGGATCTTCATGGACAAGTAAAAAAAGAAAGATCAAGAATACTTGCAATTGTTGCAAAGGACATTGCAAGAAAAAACTCAACTTTATTTGTTGGAAAAGTAAAAATTGTTTTAGTTAACGAAATAAATACTAAAAAAAACGAGTTTATGGGTAAAACAGAAGAATATCTCCCAGTAATTATAAAATCAAATAAAGCTAAAAATATCAAACTTGGAGATATTCTTAAACTTAAAATAAAAGCAGCCAAAGAATACTACCTTTTAACGTAAATAGTACCCCAAAAGTGGCAAAGTAACAGAAACTTAAGAATACTTGCCAAAAATGTTAAATATATAAATTATTTGCTAGACTAATTATATAGAAAACAAATTATATTATATATTGAATAATATTGAAAGAAGATGAAAGATATGGATATTGCAATTACTTTTAGAAAATATTTAGAAAATTATAAAATTATTTTATCCCTAAGTGTACTATTTTTATTTTTATTATTTTTAATAAATCCAATCTTTAGTGTATTTGGTGGAAATCTAAATATTTCATATAATATACTTGATCAAGCTCCAGGAGATATTATTTTAACAATCATTTCTTGTCTTGTGATTATATTTGTATATAGTTTAATACAAACCGTCTTAATTTATAGAATTGGTTCTGATTATAAAATAAGTGATAGAGTTCAAGCAAGAGATATTAAATCACACTTTGTTAAGCTAACTAAGTTTAATTGGATATTCTTTTTATTAGTTTATGGTGTATCAGTTGTATTATATAGTTTATTTTTATTAAATAATGTTTTTATGTCATTAATCTTTTTAGTAATTGCTTTGCTTCTTTGGTTTGTTCCACAAGTAATAATTATGGAAAAAGAATCAATAGGAGCATCTATTATAATTAGTGCAAAATACTGGAAAAGAAACTGGTTTTTTATGATTAGTTTATTTGTTGCTGCTTTCCTACTTATGTTCTTAACTTATGTTATTGAGATTGCATTAGGAAATGTTGTTGGCCCAATAGTTTCATTATTCTTATTTGTAATATTTATTATTCCATATATAGAAATATTAAAAACAGAAGTATATCTAAATAAATATAGATTATTAAAACCAAGAAATCAATTATAATTTAAGTAAAAGGTGTTAATTATGCAGATTATAGATAAAATAGATAAACATATTATTGAAAAATTAATTGTAGATGGAAGAACATCATTTGCAAATATTGCAAAAGAAATAAACTTAACAGATGTTGCAATTAAAAAAAGACTTGAAAGATTAAAGCAAAAAGGAATAATTAAATCTATATTTGCAGAGGTTGATTATACTATTATTGGATTTTCTGAACATATCGAGATGTTAATACTTATTGATCCTCCAAAACAAAACGAAATTATTAAAAAATTAAAAGACATGGAAGATATTATCATACTTAAAGGAGTTACTGGAGAATATAACTTCGTTGCAGAAATTATTGCAACAGATAAAAATAATTTAAAAAAGATACTTGATAATATTTATTCAATAGATGGAATCACTAAAGTTAATATACTTACTTACATTAAAGATTATAAAGCAAGTAAAAACTTGCCAAGTAAGATATTACAAACAACTTTCTAATTTTTTTTCTTTTTCTATTAGATAAGTTATAAAAAACATGGACACATTAAAATGAAGATAATTATCTCTGAAAAACCAATTGCTGGTAAAAGAATTGCAGCAATACTTTCAAAAAATAATTTTGAAACTAATCAAGAAAAGGGTTTTCCTTGTTTTAAGTGGGGTAAAGCTGGAAATGAATTTTTATTAATTCCTCTTAGAGGACACATAAATACAGTTGACTTTATTGATGAAGATAGATATTGGAATATTTATACACTTAAAGCTCTTGCTGATAAGAAATTTGCATATATTGGATATGAGAAAAAAATAATTTCTGAACTCGAAAAAGAAAGAAAGGATCTTGATGAAATTATAATTGCAACAGATGCTGATAGAGAAGGAGAAGCAATTGGTCTTGAAGCATACAACTATTTAATTAAGAAAAATAAGAACGCAAAGCTTTCAAGAGCATACTTTAGTGCATTAACAGATAAAGAGGTTGGAGATGCATTTACTAACCTTAGAAAACTAGATTTTAATTATGCATATTCTGTGTTTACTAGACAGGAAATTGATCTTCTTTGGGGTGCAATCTTAACTAGATACCTTTCGGTTGTTGGAAATAGGAAAGGTAAAATGTTTTTATCAGCAGGAAGAGTACAAACTCCACTTTTAAATTTTATTGTTCAAAGAGAACTTGAAAGACAGAAGTTTGTTCCAGAAAAATACGAAGTTATTAGAATAATATTTGAAAAACATAAGATTAAGTTTGAAGGTGTACACAAGAATGGTAAAATGTTTGATCTTAATCTTGCAAATAAAATTTATGAAGCAATTAAGAATGCAAAAACAGGAATTGTTAAGTTTGTTGAAACACAAGAAAAAAGAATTCCAAAACCAGCACCATTTAACACAACTAGTTTTCTTCGTGCAGCAAGTTCTCTTGGAATTGGAACTAGTCAAGCATCTTCTCTTGCAGAAAACTTATATCAAGAAGGATTAATTAGTTATCCAAGAACAGATAATACTGTTTATCCTCCAAGCCTTGATTTAAAAGAAATATTAACTAAAGTTCACCCTCTTATACCAAGAAATTTAATAAAAACTATTAATATAGGTGATAAATTTGATTACATA
Organism: archaeon; assembly: GCA_037147375.1. GTDB lineage: Archaea > Iainarchaeota > Iainarchaeia > Iainarchaeales > CSSED10-239 > JBAWVI01. The sequence continues at coordinate 9,788 of JBAWVI010000029.1, forward strand.
GCTTATAAGAATGAGCCAAATAATAAATATCATGTTTTAAAATCTGAATCTGAATTTTTAATAGATGGATATTATTATGATAAATATTTTATGAATTTAATAGAATATAGGCATAATCGTATTAAAAAAATACTTCGTTAACAACTAAATCACCTAATAATTCTTTATTTACTACGCTAAAAGGAATTATTTTTTTCATATTGTCGCGTTTATTCGGTGTTTAAAATATGTAGACAATAATAGTGTTTAATCTAAATTATATTAAACTTTCTTTAAAAAATTTGACAGATTCGGGGTATAATACTATATTTCAAAATATTTTTAAAAACTTAATTATGCACGTAAAAGG
>JBAWVI010000030.1:0-10083 GCA_037147375.1 archaeon
TATGGTTGCAATTAAAGCGCTTACTGACTTCTTTGTCCTAAACATAAATATAATCATCTCCTTTATATATAATATAAGTAAAATATATGAAGAACATTAGATTTAAATATCTTTAGATTTATTTACTTTTGTCTCAAAGCTGATTATGATAACACTTATTTCAAAATAATTAGATTAAATTACAGTTTAGTTATAGGGGAATATATTTAAATTAAATGCTTCAGTAAATAAGATATTGGATACATATGAGACTTACTGAACTTATATCTGATTCAAAAGCACAAATATCTGCTGAAATGATCATTCTTCTTGCTGCAATAATTGCAATCGTACTTGTTGTTGTTACTCAATTGCAAAAAACCACAAGTAAAGCAAATTCAAAAGTGGATGCACAAGCAGATAAAGTTTTTGATAAGGTTGATGAGATTAACTAAAATGAATACTGAGAAAGCACAGGTTTCACTTGAATACATTCTAATAGTTGGTGCAGTTGTTTCCCTTCTTTTAATAATCGTTACTACATCTGGTGTTCTTTACAAAAAGAATATATCTGCAATAGATGATAGAGAACTTCTTAAAATAGGAGATAAGTTACAATATATCTTGGACACTCTTGAACTAATGCCTGCAGGAACTGAAACGATTATTGTTAATCCAGAAGTAACTTGGTCTCTTGAATACAAGGACTATTCAAAGAAAACAATACTTTTAGGAAATGGAAACAAAGAAAAACCTATTTCTTCTATATCTGATATATATCTTGAAAAAAACTCAATTTCTGGAAAATCAGAAATAATTATTAATAAGATTGATTATAAGATATATATTGATATAAAATTGGTAAAATAAAATGGACATTAACTTAACATTATCTCGTGTTTTCTTCCCAGGAATCATTTTGCATGAACTAAGTCATGCAATTGCATGCGTTGCTCTTGGAGTTAAGATTAAGAAAATAAAATGGATAAGTAAAGAAGGTGGGTTTGTAATCCACGAACATAATAAATCATATAAAACAATAATCATCTCTGTTATGCCTTTCTTTCTAAACATAGTTTATGCAATTGCTTGTGCTTTATTATTTACAACAAACGTTGGTCCAATTCTTAAAGTAGTCTTGCTTTGGATTGGTGCAAGTGCACTATTCTTTTGTTTACCAAGCAAGGACGATTCAAAGAATGTTTTTGATTCAGTTAAGGATAGTTATACAAAAAAGCAATCTATTCTAAGATGGCTTTACAAGATAATCTTAATCCCAGTAACCTTAGTAATCCTAATTCTTTGCTGGATATTTATGATACTTGATGAATCTCTATTCTTCAGATTGCTTTTAATAATATTCTGGGTATATTTGTTTATAATTTAGGAGAAAAGATAAATATGAGTGTAAAAATTACATATTTTGTTCATGGAACAACAACAGATAATCTTCAAGATCTTGCAACTGGTTGGGAGCAAGGAGAATTATCAGAAAAAGGAATAACCCAATCAATTGAGCTTGCTAATCTTGTATCCCATCTTAATTTTGATGTAATCATTTGTTCGGATCTAAAGAGAGCAATTGATTCTGCAAACTATGCATTCAAAAACAAATATCCAATTATACAAGATAAAAGAATAAGAGAAGCAAATTATGGAGACTTTACTTTAAAACCATCTAAAGAATTTAAAGATAGGTTAGTTGAATATATTGATAAACCATTTCCAAATGGAGAAAGTTATAAAGATGTAGAAAAAAGAATGCTTGATTTCATTAATTATCTTAAAAAAGAATATGATGGAAAGCACATTGGAATTGTTGCTCACCAAGCACCTCAACTTGCACTTGATGTTTTACTTAATAAAAAAACTTGGAAAGAAGCTATTGAAGAAGATTGGAGACTATCAAAAGCATGGAGACCAGGTTGGGAATATAGTATTGAATAAACAACAAATTATGAGCTTTTTTGTTTATTATTTGAATAAAAGTAGTGTTTAAAAACTATTTTCTGCACCATATTATATAGATTATAGGAACTTTGTTAAGATATATATAGTTTATGTTACATATATAGATAGGGGGTATATTTATATGATTAGATTAAATATTAAAGATATTAAAGAGTTTAATAAAAGCATAGATGCTATTGGTGTATTAATCAACGAAGGTTTATTTGTTGTTGATAAAGAAAAAATATACTTGAGAGCAACGGATCCTAGTCAAATAAGTTTAATTGATTTTGTAATGCCTAAAGATGCATTCGATGAATTTGTAGTTGACTTAGGAACTGAAAGCAAGATTTCTTTTGGAATAAATATAAATAACTTAATCCAAATTCTTTCTCACTCAAATGCTGATGATAAACTTTTACTTGAAATTAAAGAAAACAAATCAAACATATTAATTGAGCTTGTTGGAAAATCAAGAAGAGCATTTACTATTCCATTAATTGATGTTTCAGATCAAGAACAACCTTTACCAAAGATCCAATCAGATGTTACTGTTCAAATAAACGGAGAACAACTTCTTTCTGGGATTAAGGATGCAACTTTATTTTCTTCACATATCACACTTAAAGCAGAAGATAATAAGTTTAGTATGGAAACACAAAGTAGTAAAGGAAAATTTAAGCAAGATATTGATGCTGAATCAAAGAATGTAGTAATTTCAGGAAACAAAGCAAAAGCAATGTATCCACTTGATTATTTACAGAACATGATTAAGAATTCAAAGGGAATAATCACAATAAAGCTTAAAGATGATATGCCACTTGAATTAAGTTATACAATAGGTAAGGCAGCAGTAAGATACTTCCTTGCTCCAAGAGTAGATTCTGAATAGGATCAACTCTTTTCTTTCTTCTTTTTAATTAATTATTTTTAGTTCTTTTAATTTATTTCTAGTTTTAATATCCCCTAAGTTCAAAATAAAAGTTGGTAAATCTTTTAGAACAATACTTGTTGTTTCTCCATTTTTAAGTTTAACTTTTGCAACATCAAGTCCATTACAATAAATAATCTTGACTATTCCTTTTTCTTTTAAACTTTTTGTAAATAAATCTAATTTATGAACATCAAACTCAAGATTGTATTTATGTATTAATTTAGGATAACTAACAAACATCCAACTAGTTACATCAAGCTTAGCAACTGGATCTTTTTTATAAATTGTATTTATTTTTTTGTGAAATATTTGATACCCTGTTCGTATATTACTTACACTAAAATCCCTAAGTGGATTCATTATGGACATATGATATGTGTGTCCTTCTTTTTCATAAGTAACAATAGGAGATCTTAATTTTTTTTTAATTTGCTTGATAATTGGCTTTATTTTTTTGAACATATATTTTATTCCTTCTTTAATAATTCTGGATCTACACTTAAAGTAACTCTTCTCTTTTCTGCTTTTCCAACCCTATAAGTTTCTATCTTGATAAGCTCGAGCTTTTCAAGGTTCTCAAGATAACGTCTAATTGTTCTTTCAGAAAACTTAAGTTTAACATAAAGAGTTGATACATCTATTCCTTCATCTATTGCTAAAAGAAGCTCATACTCTTCTGGATGAAGATATCTAATCTTTTCAGAAAGCTTAACAGAATCAACAAGCCTTGCAGATGAAAGGAGAAGGTCTTTTGTAATCTCTGATTGTCCAAGTTTTTCTGTATTCTTTCCAGCCTTGTAAAGAAGATCGATTGCAATCCTTGCATCTCCTCCACGTCCAGATGCAAATCCAGCAATATAACCAATAAGATCTTCAGATATAATTCCAGGAACTAAACCATATTCAATTCTTTCTTTTAATATTTCTTTAATTTCTTGTGGTTTATATTTTGGAAATTCAAGATCTGATAAAAATAAAGTACTTTGAGTTCTATTATCAAGTTCAAGAATAAATGATTTATAATTTGTGACTAATATTAATGTAAAATATCTTTTTCCAACATTAAATCTAGCTAAATCATATAAGAGTTTAGAAGTTTCTTCTTTATCCATCTTATCAATTTCGTCTAAGATAATAATTGGAGAAAAATCAGCTTTAGAAAATAATTCTTGAGTTCTTGAAAGAATTTCATCTATTGCAAGACCACGTCTTGGAAGGATTCCACCAAACAAAGAAACAACTTTTGAAAGAACCGCAACTCTTGTGTTTTCTTTAATTAAATTAATATAAGTAAAGTTTACTTTTTTAGTATATTCACATAATTCTTTTAAAACAAAATTTGTAATTAAGGTTTTACCTGTTCCAGGTGGACCATAAACCAAAACATTATTTGCTTTCTTTTGAACTAAAAGTGGTTTTAATAAAAACGTAAGTTCTTTAATTTGTGTTTCACGACAAGTAATGCTTAAAGGAAAATAATCTGGATAAAAAACAGACTCATCTTTAAAGATAGGTTTGCCTTCTAAATCATTCTTCTCTGAAAATATATTTTTCTTCATAAAATCGCAACACAAAAACTTATTATATAAACTCGAATTTTAATAGTAATTAGATATAAAAGTAAATGAAAATGTATTTATACCTTTGTTTCTTTCGGCATAATCAAAAGAAATGATGCTTGGCCAGCTACCCCCCTCCCATAAGCATATAGGTAAGAATTCCATAGTATTACACAAACGAGAGGTGAATTATATGATAATGAATAAGATATATAGAAAGGAATTAACTGACTTTACAACAAACACTCTTCTAAGAATGAAGCATTCTATTCTTAAGAAAGCAGAGAATGAAAAAATATTACCAAAGAGCTACACACACATGCTAGTTGATGTGTTGTCTGAGCTTGATTCAAGAAGACTAAACAATTAATTATATGTTACTTAGAAGATAAGAGATAAAAAGGTAATTAATAATTAACATTAATATTCATGAATATATGTTTATTCAATGGTGCATCTAGAAAAGCATTCATTTCAATTATTACCTTATTCTTTGTATCTATTTTTCTCTTATTTACATTTACAGATGTGCCTAGTCCAAGTACAAATGATTTAATTATTATTGATCAAGCAGAGACTCAAAAAGCAGGAACCATTAAAGATATTGAGAGATTAATTTCTTTTTCTTTAAATACTTCAGAAGATGATCCAGAAACTTTAAAAGTAATAGTAAACACTAGATTATCAACATACATGGAAACCAAAGATTTCTTTGTATACAATAAAGTAACTGCAACAAAAAAAACACTTAATTTTATTGAACTAAATAATTTATCAAGAGTTATTGTTTACAAACCCACAGAACAGATTACAATTAAAAAATATATTTTCACGAATGGGATACTTAAAAATAATTTTATTTCTTTCCAAGTAAACACAAACAAATACAACACAAAATATAGTTTCCCTGATGGATATGAGGTGATTGTAGTTGTTTATAATTAAATCAAAGAACGCACAAATATCAATTGAGTTTATATTATCTTTATTAATTTTATTAATAATTATCTTATTATTCTTAAAAACAAATATTTCTTTTAAAAATAAACTTGAAACTAAAATTAATTATAATAATTATAATGAAAGTGTTTGTGTGATGAAGGATATATATCTTAATCAAAAAAATGGGGTGATAGTTAATGACTCATGTAAGATTTTTAGAGAAAGGACAAGTAATGATTCTTGATTTATTATTATTATTAATAATCGTAATATTAATAATATCAATTGAAGAAAAAACAATAACAAACTATAAGCTTAATATTCTAAATAGTGAACAAGATTTAAACTTATTAAAAGAAAGCTTGATTGTTGAACAACTAATATCAGATTGTAATTATTTAGCAATCTTAAATACAGACACGAAGGTATGCTATAAAAACAAAATAGAAATTAAAAATATTAATAATCTTCCTCCAATTATTTGTAAGATAAGTATAGATGGAATAAAATATTTTGATACAGGAAACATAAAGAACGTTCATAAGAGAGGGATAGTTTATAATAATAAATTTGGGTTATTGGAAGTTGGTTTCTGTGAATAATAACCCATATAATTCTAGAAAAGGAATAATATTTACAATTGATGGACTTTTAGCACTTACATTTATAGGGATATTTATTATTGTTCTTGGATCTCAAGCAAACACAAATGAAATAGAAAAATATCAAATAAATAAACTAATTGGAGACTTACTCATTACTTCTCAAGAGTTTTCTATAGATAATACAATAGATTTAGAAATAAACTATCACAAACTATTTGGAGAAAAAAAAGGATATATTATTGTAAATACGAACAAAATCGAAATAAATAAAGAAGATGATACTAAAACCAAATTAATTACCCAAAGGATAAACTATATTAATATATCTAACTATGAAATATATATTGAAGTAGGAGTGTATTATTAGATGTTTTATATAATCGGAATTGGGTTATCAATAAATCAAATTACAAAGGAAGCACTTGATATAATATCTAAATCAAAAGAAGTGTACATTGATAATTATACAAACATTTTATCAGAGGGAGAAGTTAGCGAGCTTGAAAAAATAATAAACAAGAAAATAATTTCTCTTGAAAGAGGAGATCTTGAAACTAAGCAAGCTTTTCTAAAAGATGATTCTGTACTTTTAGTTATTGGAAACCCATTCTCTGCTACTACACACTATACATTAATTAAAGATGCTAAGGATAAAGGGATACAAACAAAAATAATCCCAGGAATATCTATTCTTAATTATAAAGGATATACAGGGCTTTATGAATATAAGTTTGGTAAAACAATCTCAATTGTTTATCCTGATGGAAACTATAAACCAACAAGCTTCTATAACACACTTATTGAAAATCTTTCTATTAAAGCTCACACTCTTTGCTTGCTTGATATAAAAACAGATAAACAAAGATTTATGACTATTAAAGAAGCATGCACTATACTTAATGAAATTGATAAAGAAAATAGTAACCTTTTAGAAGATAAAGAATGTGTTGCTCTTTGCAAAATGGGCTCAAGTGATCAAGAAATCATTGTGTTTAGGTTTAAAGATTATAATAATATAAATATTAATAAATTACCTCAATCTCTAATTATTTGTGGAGATTTAAATGAATTTGAAAGAGATGGATTAAATGAATTCAAAAAATAAAGTTAAAGAAATGATTGAACTTGAAGAATATACAACCAAATATAGATTAATACTAGAAAAAGCACTAAATACCATTGAACCAAACATAAAAAACGATTCTTATTTTAAAGACATGGGTGATGACTTTCTAAGTATGGCAAAGAACTATCTTGCAGATGGTAAAGTGCTTGAAAAAAAGAAGGATCTTCCAAGAGCTCTTGCATCTTACTCATATGCATATGCTTGGATTGATGCAGGTGTTAGAATTGGAGTTTTCTATGGGGTAGATAGAAAATTATTTACGCTTTACAAATAAATTATGTGATTAAATATGAATGTAATTTTAAAAAATAGAATTGGAATTGTTTCAGAAAATAATCTTAAAAGTCAACTTATTCAAAAAGGTTTTGGAACACTTAGCAATAAAGATCTTGCCTTAGATTTATTTGAATTATATTACTTATTTGAAACTAAAAAAGTAAAAGTTATTGATTTAAAGAAGAAACAGATATCTGAAAAGAACCTCAAAGAATATATTAATAAAAAAATTAAAGAATTTGAAGATAAGTATCTTGTTTATAAAAGCTTTAGAGACAAAGGATATATTATTAAGGATGGAGCTATATTTGGATTTGATTTTAGAGTTTATGAAGCACAAACAACTAAAACAAATGAACACACACACACAAAATATGTTGTAGATGTTAAAAGAAGTCACAAAGAAACAGTTAATGAGATAATTAAATCAGAGAGATTAGCAAATAGCATACATACAACTTATATTCTAGCAATAGTTGATCAAGAAAATAGGATTATTAAAATAAAAATAGAAAGGATGATTTAAAGAAACACCCTTAATTTTAATTACAAGTTTTTGACCAAGAATATCCAGTACACTGTGTGTTTCTTAATTCTAATTTGATTGGAACAACACCAACATAATCACTAATTGTATATACTGCTGATTCTCCAAGACCAAATGAATTTGAATCTAATATATTTAGATTTGAACTATTTAAATCATTATTTGCATCAATTAATAAAACATTGAAGTTTGTATCTGAACTGAATGCAACAGAACCAGAATTTACAAATGTAAATTTAATGTTTTCTCCAATTGAGTTATAATCGCAAGAAAGAATATTTACTGAAGCACCAGTACATGCAGTATCTATAACCTCATTAGCATTACTTGTTCCTTTTTGAACAAAGTTTTGCCCCCAAGATAATAACATTCCTGCAAGTATTACAGCAACAACAATTAATAAGATTGTTGCAATTATTCCTGAAATTGCTTTTTTCATACGTTTTTCCATTTGAATTTATTATAATAAAAAATAATAAAAAAAGTAAATTCAAAATTTGAATTTACTTACTTTTTAACTTACTGATGACAGTTAGGGAATGCAGCTATAGCATCATTTCCACAAACTGAAGACTTTACTGTTACACCAACGTTAGTACCTGTTACTAATGGTGCTGCTACAGTTCTGTTCATATCTATTTTTATTATTTCTCCAGGTGCAAGACCATCCCATTTTGTTGTTGTATAACCGCTCATAGTTATACCAGCATTAAATCCACCAGCTGTGTCTGTTAAATCTACTTTAAATGCATCTGTTGTTAAGAAAGTATATGTTGAACTTATGTTCTTAACAAAAAATTCTAAGTTACTATTTGTGTCTATTTTACAATCTGATATTGTAATTGCAGCACCTGTACAACTTAAATCAATTGCGTTTGCAGTTTCTGAGAGGCTACCTGTTGTAAATGATTTCCCCCAAGTTAAAATTATCGCAATTAATGCTACTGCAACCACGATTAATAAAATAGTTGCTATAAGTGCGGAAACACCTTTTTTGAATTTCATTAAATCACCTTTATTTTTTTTTTCTTTATTTTTTTTATTTATTTATTTAAATTTGATAATTATTCACATTTTGTTGATATTGTTACTTTTTCTGGACAACTTGTTACATGAACTTGAACCTTCTTAAGCGGTTCTACTAAGTCTTCGAAATCAGTTGCATTTGAAAAGGTTCCTGTATCAACTGTCATTGCTACTACATTTTCAGAGAAATTTGGTAGAAATGTAGCACTTTTTATTGTGTTATTATTATCAATAACAGTAAGAATTAAATTATTATCAATCTGGACAGTAGATTTATCAAATAATATAAAATTTATTGTATTACCATCGTATTGACACCCATTATCTATATAAATATCAACAGCACTACAATCAATCCACTTATTTGTTGTATCAGTTAAACTAGCAGTTGTTTCTTTTGCATTCTGACTTGACCATGAATACAATATACCAGCAAGTGATAATGATACTGCAACTAAAAGTATAGTTGCGATAAGCGGTGATAATCCTTTTTTCTTAATTGATAACTTCATATTAAATCCTTTTTCATATTTATATATTACAGATACATATATAAATATATCTATATTACTTTTCAAACTATGATTATGTAATAAATACTAATGAAACAACAACATAAATTGGAACAGACACAGAAATTAATATTACGGTGTGCTTTATTCCTGCAATAGCATTTCCTTCAGATATTTTGCCAATTACTGGTCCTGCAAATATACCTTGAATAATTATTAGATATAAAAAATATTTATTAAAATTCACGTTAGATATTCCTTCTTTTTCTGTAACTGTTGTACTACCTGTCATTGACATTGAATTTGAACTTAACATTGGAAGAAATATAATTTGAATAATTAAAATAATTCCTATGAATACAAAGAACATAAAGTAACTTGAAAACACAGTTGAAAATGTTTTAGATCTTCTTTCATCAATCATATCATTAACAGTTCTTACATATGTTGAAACAGATGCAAATACCTTAATTATGTTACCTCCAACCTTAGTGGTTTCTGAAATTATTTGCGTAACTTGTAAAAACATTGGACTATCAATTTTACCAAAAACTTCAGTTAATTCAACATCAAATGCAACTCCGATCTTAATTTGAGCAGCAAGCCTCTTTAATGGCTCATTTAAAG
>JBAWVI010000031.1:0-9974 GCA_037147375.1 archaeon
AGAAAGAATATGATATTGCTACAAAGATAGGAAATAGATATTCTCTGGATTTTCTAAAGAAAGAAGTAGATAAATGTGTTCTTGTTTGTGAGAATTGTCATAGAGAAATCCATCAAGAAGAAATAGATAAGATAAACGAGCCAATAGAAGATGCTTATGTAGCTAAATTAAATGAAGTAAGTAAAGCATCTTTGTTTAAAATTTAATTTAATTTGTAAAAGTGTCCAACAAATATAGCAAACTCTATTTATATCTATTGGGTATTTTCACATAGTTTGGCAAGATAATTATTTCTCTTGTGAATTTTTCCTTGCTCACTAAATCAAGCTTTATATTCTTTGGAACTAATTGGTTATGTTTAATGTCTGAGAACCTAGCCTCTATTTCCTTAACAAACTTTGGGTTTGAGAGGTTCTCTGTCGTAAACTTAATAGGCAAAGGAACAGAATGTCCTCTCAGACCCATATACCCTTGGAAACTAAAATAATTATCAAAATAACTCATTGCAAGTTCGCGAAGAGTCTTGTATACTGGATGCCTATATCTTAGCCCAAGAAATTTACTTTGAGCAATAGCTCCATATAATCCTTTCACCTTAAACACACACAAGACATGATCTTCATCTTTAACAGCAGTTAAATCTATTAAAAAAGTTTTAATCTTATGCTCTTGCAAAACAAAGCAAGCAAACATTGCTGCTTCAAGGCAGTCTCCTTTCTTTTCTCTCATTACATTAAAAACAGATATTCTCTTTCCTGTGTTGTATCCAATTACATTAACAAACTCTTGGATCTTCCAAGGAGCCTTAAGAGAAGTTATTATTCTCTGCTCTTCTTTACTAAAAATATTAAGTTTATTATTCTTCATCTAAAAATAAAGCATGCAAAGTTATTTAAACCTAATATACTACATATAATTAAGGTTTTAAAGAAAAATAAGGTAATATTTGAGAGATGATTATATATGTACGGTGATGTTAGACCATCTATGTTTGGTAATAAAGCAAAAGAAAAACAAGAACAAGTAAAAGCATCAACTAAAGATGTAGCTTATCTTAGAAGACCATATAGAGGAAGAGAAGTAATAGTTTTTATTGATAAAGATGATAATTTTTATACAAATTTTGATAATACTAGATGTTCACATTTCTCTGAAGCTTTGCAGAAAGCTTATGAGAAGATTAATCAAGGAGAATTTTAATTAAAAGATATTGGAGGGTATAAAAAATGGAAATTTTCGCATTATTAGGACTTACTTTAGTAATTGTTGCATGGGTAATGCAGTTATTATCAACTATTAAAGGAAGTAAATCAATTCAACCACAATTCGTTTTATTTTATTTAATTGGTGTTATATTTCTTGTAATTGATGGTTTTATAAGCGGACTTAATGATATTGCTTTCTTAAATTTAGTGTGTTTACTTATATCATTTGCTGTATTTGTTAGATTAATAAGTATAGATCATGAACACCCAAAAGCAATCGTTGTTAAAGCAAAACCTAAATCAAAAAGAAAGAAGAAATAAATCTTTCTTTTTTTTCTTATTTTTTAATTACTTTTCTTGGATTAATTACTTTAATTCCTTTGATCTTTTTAAAATCATTTTCATTAAAAGTGTAAATTGTTGTTATGTTATTGTCCAACATATTCTGTAATAGTAAAGCATCATAAAAGTTTATATTTTTCTCGAAAGATAAGCTTAATGCATCAGAAACTGTGGATTGATTATAGTGAATTATTTCAAACATATTTTGGATGTTAATAAGATCTTCCTTTAGCTTCTCTTTATCACTTATCTTTAACTTACCCCTTGTAATATTTGCATATTCTTCTAAGTTTTGGATACTTATACAAGCTTTATGCTCGTTATATAGCTTTAGGATAAGGTTTCTTGCACTCTCTTTTCTATCTTTATCATTATTTGTGTAAGCTGCAATAAGTACATCTGTATTAATCAAGCATTTATCTACCATAATAATCAGCTCTTATTTTTGGGTTTTTTGCTCCCTTTCCTACTTTTGTAGATCCTTCAATTGATGTTAATTTTAAGAAATCTTCAGAAATATTTGCTTTTTCAGTAGCTAGTTTTAATATAGCTTTGATAATAGTTTTTGAAAGAGCATCCTTTCTATCTCCATAATGTGCTTTAGCTGCATCACGAAGCATTTTTTCAGAAGTCTTATCAAGAGATATTGTAATTACACCCATATAATCCCCTCACATTGATTTCGGCTTTATTTATATTATAACGAATAGAACAAAAGGTTTTTAAATCTTGTTAATTAAGTAACTAACTAATTAAATAGTTAATTATTTAAATAAACCATTAAGTAGATAATTTAAATTATTTTAATAACTACTGTCCAACAAATATAACAGGTAAATAATAGAGACTGCAATTGTGTATTATGTTTATCAATCTATTTTTGATCTTAAAAAATAAGAAATAAACCCTAATTAGGGTTTATCTTTTTTATTAATTACAGATTCCATCATATGCGATTGGGACATTATCTGCAACACATTCATTACAATAGGTCTTTCCATCAACTCCACACACGCCAGGACAATCCATTGTACAAATCTTTTCTGGTATTGTTTTTTCGTAAACCCCATCTTTGCATAACTCTCTCATGAATGCCCATTCTTCACAAGCTGTTCCATTTGCAAAATTACAAATTCCAATCTGCCCAGCTGATGTATCTATTATACTTAAAGTTCCACCATTATTTATACAATAAGTAGAAGCTGGATTTGCAATCTGAGTTGTTGGGCAAGAAGTTACTTCCCATCCACAAGTTTTTTCTGCAGTTAATAAACATCTTCCAGTAGGTCCAGAATAATTTATTCCATCAGGGCACAATATGATTGGTCTATCCATTGCAGGCCCACACTTAGATACATCACAAGTACTACCAATTGTTTTTGGTATATAGTTACTCCAGATTAATAATCCAGCAACAACTGCAACCAAAATAACAATTCCAATAATTATTACTTTATTCATTTAATTTCCCCCTTTTTGTTTAATACAAGTGCCCATCGAATCAGATGTAGTTGGATTTTTCTGCATTTTACATGTATATCCATCTGGACATCCAAATCCAGCAATTCCTCCACACACACAAACTCCTGTTCCAAATATTATATTTACTCCATAACTTGAATTTCCTGCTTCACAAAATTCTCTTGTAACTGCTTCTGATTTATATTTTTGTAAAAATAAGAATCCAGAAATCAAGATAGCAATTAAAATAACAATTCCAATAATTATTAATTTATTCATTTAATTTCCTCCATATCCACTGATACCAAATAACTTAACTTCCAAAAGTCTATTAAACCTTATCTTTCTATTATATATAGGGGTTTATTTTATGAAGAACAAAGAAAGATCTAATTTTAAAGCTAATAAAAGCATATATGATGTTATAATTGTTGGTGCAGGACCTGCTGGTCTCTTTTGTGCAACAGAAATATCTAAACTAAGTAAAGATACTAAAATTTTAATTATTGATAAAGGAAACCTAGTTGAAAACAGAAAAAAGAATGAAGTTATGACTGGTTTTGGAGGAGCAGGTACCTTCTCTGATGGTAAACTCCATTTCACTCCAGTTCTTTCTCATGAAAAAATGTTCCATCTTTATTCAAAGGAAGAATATCAAAAATATCTAGATTATGTTGAAGAAGAATTTCTATCTTTAGGAGTTCCAAAAGACTATTATCCAAAGAACCTAAAAGAAGCTCAAGAGATGGTTGATAAAGCAGAAAGAAACAATATTAAGCTATTTATTAGAAAAACAATTCATGTTGGAACAGATAAGCTAGTACCAATCATCAAAAAGATTCAAGATAAGCTAAAGAACAACAAAAACATCACTCTCCTCCCATTAACAGAGGTTACTGACCTAATTGTTAATAAAAAACAAGTGGAAGGAGTAGTAATTTCTAATGGAAAGAAAGTCTATGGTAAGAAGATAGTTTGTGCTCCAGGAAGATATAATGCTTCTTGGGTTGAAAAAATAACAGATAAATACAAAATAGATAAGGTATTTGATAAGGTTGAAGTTGGAGTAAGAGTTGAATTCCCATCTTCAATTAATTCTGCTCATTCAGAGCAAATGTATGAAACTATCTATTATATGTATACTCCAACCTTTGATGATGTTGTAAGAACCTTCTGTCCTTGCCCTAAAGGATATGTAGCTTTAGAAGATTATAAAGATTATGTTTGTGTAAATGGATATTCTAACTCAACTAATGATGGAGTTAATTCAAACTTTGCTTTAGTTGTTGAGATTAATCTAACAGAACCACTTGAATCTACAAGAAAATATGCTGAGTTCATAGCTCGTGGTGTTACTTTAATAGGTGCAGGTAAACCAATAGTTCAAAGATATAAAGATCTTAAAATGGGAAGAAGATCAACTACAGAAAGATTAGGAAATGCACATATTACTCCTTCTTTAAAGGAAGCTGTTCCAGGAGATATTGGAATGGCTATGCCTTACAGAATAACTAAAGATTTAATTGAAGGAATTGAGATGTTATCAAAGATTCTTCCTGGCCTTAACGGAGATTCAACTTTCCTTTATGCTCCTGAAGTTAAGTTTAGATCAAATAAGATAAAGACAGATAAGTATCTAGAAACAGATATTAAGAATCTTTATATGCTTGGAGATGGAGCTGGAGTTTCTGGTAATATAATAGGAGCTGCAATTTCTGGTGTTGTTTGTGGAAGAGGAATCTTACACAAAAAGAAATAATTTATAAACCTAAGTTAACTAAATAATTACTAGTGATATTTATTATGGTTGAGAAACAAGAGCAAGAAAGTGCAGCAGCAGGTGTTGTAGATTTTATTTATAGAACTATTTATGGATTATTATTATCAACAGGTCTTGTTATCTTAAATAATATAATTGACTTCTTTTGGGGTTCTCAAATAATTCAGATATATATTACAATAACTTCATCAATAATTCTTTCTGCGTATTTTATATTTCATAAATTTTCAAAGGTTAGTTTTGTTTATTTACTTGGATGGGTTATTGGATTATTTATTTTATATAAGCTTGATTTATCATTTTTTAGTTTAAGTATGCAACAATTAGTTTTATGGGTTGTTTTACCAGTAATAATTTTAATAGTTAGAGGAATAACTAGTAGGAAAAGAGGAAATTAGATTAGATATGCAACCACCAAAACTTTATCATCATGCACATCATACTTGGCATGGAACAACTGCCTTTGTTTTAAAAATTATTAAAAGTTTATTATTGTTAGGTGCACTATTATTAATTAATGGATTTACTGAATATTTTTTAGGTAAAGAAGTTATATCTTATCTTGCAATTCTTTTAATAACTGTTTTATTTTCAATGTATGCAGTAATTTCTCATTTCACTAAAGCTAATTTTTTTTATTTAGTTGGATGGATTGTAGGTATATTTTTATTATATGAAGCAGAACTTCCATTCTTAGAGTTTGATGCAATACATCTATCAATCTATATCGGAGTTCCATCAATAATGTTTATAGTTAGATTTATTATGTATCTTTATTCAGATAGAGAAAAATTTTAGTAGGTAAGGAATAGATATGGCTAAATTAATGAATAAACTAATTGATCCAATATTTAAAAGGAAAATCAATAAACGCTTAGACGCAATTAGAAAAACACATATTGAATCTCTTCCTAAGAAATCATTTGCAAAGAAATTTCAAGATAAATTTAAATCTCGCAAGGATATGGGAAAAGAGAGAGCATTAATAAGATTTAAAGAAGATAAATCAATGCATGATATATCTTTAATTAGAAATTTAGGAGGAGCATTAAGTGCAGATTTTTTATTACGAAGAATAGCAAGAAAACATGGTTATAATATAAAAGAAGCAACTGATATTCATCAGCATCCAATGTCAGAAAATACAATTTGTAAACCATCAGCTACTGATTTAATTACCTTTGGTGAATTTTATATAGAACACAAAATACATAAATTTCAAATTTCATATATGGATAATAATAATATAAAAGAAATTGGAAGAACATATCTTCAAATTAAGCAAGATAAAAGATCAGTACAAGCTTTAATGAATGAAATTACAAATATTAATAAATTAAATAATAAATCTAGAAAAACCACTGATAATTATAATAATTTAATTGAATGTTTCAACATTAAACAAATTGGGTTAAATGGATATAAATATAATCTAGAAACAAAAAAGTTTATTAAATAATAATTCTGATTTTCATGCAAATTAAAAATATATTTTCTCCAGATAATAAAATATTTACACTGGAAACTATAAAACACAATAATTTCATGCTTGGAATAAGCATAAACAATAAATATTTTACAAAAGATAATATTCATAAATTTATAGATTGGATGCTTCAAAATACAGATGGTAAAGTTTGTATTATGATTGTAGATACAATTCAAGCAATTAATAATGAAATCTTAAACCATCAATCTAAAGAAAAAGCATTAGAGAAAGCAATGAGAGATGCAAAAAAGATACACAATCGTTGTAAATTAATTCTTGATAGCTATTCAAAAATCGAAAAAGATAGATTAGTTATTATAAGATGGACAGACATTAATAAAGATCCAGCATATGTTAATAATTTAAAAATCATCAAAGATGAATTTAATCAAAATCCAAAGTTTAAAGAATTTATAATTGGCTTTGTAAAAAAGCAGTTAGGAGATATAACTAATAGATTAAATACAGATGAAACTACATATATCTCTGATTATTTATTATGTGAAATCCCTGAATTATTAAATGGAATAAATTATAATAATACTATATATGATGTTTGTATATATCCAGGTAGTTTTAAAGAACTTATGTTAGGAATATGCACTTTTGAAAAACTAATGTCTAAACTCAAAATACAAAATAAAAATAAATTTATAGAAATTTATGTGGATTAAATATGATAAAATTTACTTGGGAAGATATAGAAAAATATTCTTTTGAATTACTTAAAAAATTTAATAAATCTAAACTTAAATTTGATTATATTATTGGTATTAATAGAGGTGGATTAATTCCTGCTTTAATTATTTCTAATCAGCTTGATTCTAAGCTTATTTGTATTGGAGCAAAATCATATAACGGAAAGAAAAGAAATAAGCTAAATATATATAGTTATCCTATTGTCAATCTAAGAAATAAGAATGTATTAATAATTGATGAAATTTGTGATACGGGGATTACGTTAAATACTATAAAAAAGAAAGTTAAACAGAAGTACAATCCAAAGCAAATAATTACTTCTTCTTTAATCATAAATAAGCTAAACTGCAAGATTTATCCTGATTTTCATGTAATTGAGATCGAAAATAAGACTAAAGAATGGATTGGATTTCCTTGGGATAAAAAATAGTATCTAATTTTTGATTTTAAAAAGAAATGAGGTTAGAACATCATTTCTGATGTTCTTTCCTATTTAGATTTATAATTCGTCAAGTCCGAAGTCGTTATCGTAAGATCTTCTTGAGCCGCCTTTTGCTGCTTGTTGATTGTTCTTACCATTGAATCTTGTACTTCCTTTGATGAATGGAGACTTAACTCCTGTGAAGATAGCAATTACTTCAATCTTGTTATCGAATGTGGGATCTATTCTAGCACCCCAGATAACATTTGCGTTTGGATCGATTTCGTCTGTTAACATTTCACCAACAGCATTTGCTTCTCCAAGTGTTAACTCAGCTCCGCCTGTAATGTGTATTAAACATCCAGATGCTCCTCCGATATCAACATCTAATAAAGCGTTCTTTAATGTGTCTTCAACAACTTCTTCAACCTTATTAACTGATTGTGATTCTCCAACAGCAATAACTGATAATCCTTTACCGCCCATTACTGTTCTAATATCAGCGTAATCTAAGTTAATTAATGAAGGTTGTGTAATTGTTTCTGTAATTCCTCTAATTGTTCTTGCAATTACTTCATCAGCAACTTTGAAAGCATCTTGTACTGGTAAGTTTGGAACTAATTCAACTAATCTATTGTTATCAATGATTATGATTGTATCACAAACATCCTTTAATACATCAATTCCTTCTTCAGCCTTCTTAGCTCTTGCTCTTTCAAGTACGAATGGGAATGTAACTATAGCAATAACGATTGCTCCTTGTTGTTTAGCTATTTGAGCAACTACTGGAGATGCTCCTGTTCCTGTTCCTCCACCCATTCCAGATGTTATGAATAATAAATCTACACCATCAAGTATTTCTTCAAGTGCACCCTTTGAAACTTCAGCAGCCTTAGCTCCGATTTCTGGATAAGCTCCTGCACCAAGTCCGTTTGTTATTGATTTTCCGATTAATAATTTAGTTATGTCATCAGATATTATTCCTAAATGTTGTCTATCTGTGTTAACAGCTACTATGTGTGCTCCAGCAACTCCCATTGCTGCAATTCTATTTACAGAGTTATTACCAGCACCACCAACACCAACTACCATGATCTTTGGAGCTGCAAATTCCTCATCCTTTGAGAAAGATGCAGTGTTTTCTGATTTATCATTTATTGCTTTTGATACAATTGACTTCATCTTATACACCTTTTTTTTATTTTTTTTGTTTTTTATTAATAATATTTTAATATTATTTCAACCTATTTTAACCCCTTTGTTTGATAATCTTTTAAAAGTTATACTGATGTTTCTATAATGAAATTCCGATTAAAGGCAGATTTTCTAATATAATTTGTATAACTCCGTTTACGTTAAAATAATATCTTTGATATTATAAATTAGGACAAATACTTTTTAAATAGATATTATGCATAATCTTTTTGAAAAACTAATTAAAATATATTAAAATTTGAATCAAAGTTGGGAATTACATGTATAAATTATTGTTTATTGTTGTGTATGTTTTAATCTATTACTATCTAATTTATAGATTAACTAGAAAGCATATGGATACTACTACAGAAACAATAAATATGTTTAAAACTGATTTTTATACTTCTCAATACTTTGTAAGCTTTTTCATTCTAGCTTTATTTTCTTTAATATATTATATATTTTATACTAATTTATTCACATTTACTGTCCAAGATATTGTGTTTTCTATAGTGATTATTTTTTCTGGTTTAATAGAATATAATGCAATTAAAAATCTTGCAGAAAACTATTATCCTCAAATTGGACCTGAAAAAAGATTAGTTACAAGTGGTATCTATTCATTGATTAGACATCCAATTTATTTATCTGCTTTAGTTTTAGGCTTAGGTCTCTATGCTCTTCTTGCTTTAAATATTTTAATGTATACTTACCCTCTACTAATCATTTCAGTAGTAATAAAAGTAGAACAAGAAGATAAATATCTAACTAAAAGATTTAAAGCATACAATAAATATAAGACTAAAAGCTATAAGTTAATTCCTTATATCTATTAAAAAGAACTAATTATTCGCCAAGCTTATATCCATGTCTTTCAAACACTACTTTTTTATGACTTGTAAATCTTGTAAAGTTTATAATAAGATCAGCAATAACTTTTGCCCAGAATGCACTGAAATGCAAAAACTCAACAAAAAGGATTATCAATACAAATACAAGAATTACTCCAACAATATTAATGAAATAATATCTAATAAACGATTTTATGTTTCTTATAGAAAATGTTTTACTTTCATCTTTAAATGTATACTTTTTATGTAACGAAAAGTTTACAAACCCTTTACTTAAGTCCGATATAACTACTACTGGGATATAAAAAAAATTTAACCAGTTAACAAATATTAAGATTAGACCTAAATCTACGATTGTACCAACCATTCCAAGAGTAACATACTTAAGATATCTCTTATATTTATAAAAAAAGCTATAACTAATTAAAAAGTAATAAAATCTATGGAATATAGTATGTTTGCTTATTTCAATTAATGATTTAGAAAACCTATACTTATTTTTATTAGATCTCATTTATATTGTTCTCCT
>JBAWVI010000032.1:0-9834 GCA_037147375.1 archaeon
ATCAACATATGATATCATATTATCTTTAACCATAAATTCAGATGTTTTCTCAGTTGTTAAACCTAAGAATGTAATGTCTCCGAATCCTAATGGTAAAGTAATCTTATCATCTACTTTTAATGCATCATTATTTGTATATCTTAATGATGTATCATCAGTAGCTAAAGTTATTTTTGTTAAAATAGTTGAAGTTCCGCTTCCAGTTGATGTGAAAGTTGCTTTCCATAATTTATCTCCAACTTCTGGGAAGTCTGCAACCTTTGTACCATTTTTTAATTCAAGTTTTCCAGCTGAACCTGTAATAACCTTAACACTATCTGAGTAAACTGTGTCGATATCTATATTTGATGTTAAAAATTCATCAAAGATTTTTGTGTCTCCTGTTCTAAATACGTCGTTTGCCTTAACAACGCCTGATGCGTCCTTTAAGTTCATTTCAACTTCGTATCTATTTGTTTGAGCACCTGTATCCTTTATTGAAACAACTTCAACTGTATAAGTGTCAGCAGATATTGTATCTCCAACCTTATATGCTTGAGTAGCTATATTTTGGATTAAATTTAATGTAGTTCCATTAAATGAATCTATTGTATAGTTCTTACCCATTAAATTGAACTTGAATCTTGGTGATGCATCAGAATCCTTATAAGTTCCAAAAATTCCTTCATCAAAGTCAACAGAGTATGTTATATCTCCTTTATCTATTGATGCAACTAAATCTTTAACATCTTTATCTGTATTGAAATAAACGTTTGCTTTTACTCCAAGTTCATCATATGTTGTTAAAGTTGATGCTCCAGCGTATGTATCATCAGCAGATATATCCTTCTTATAAAGAAGTGAATAATCTTGGTTATCAAGTGTCTTAGTTTTATTTGCCATGTTATTGATTACGTAGCTATCAGATAAGTAACCGTCACCAGATATTGTTGATGTACTTTCGCTTCCAACTTCAACTACAACGTCACCTAATGTTGCGGTTCCTGTTGATGTTGATGTTACGTAAGCCTTCTTTCCGATAGCTGCTGCGATGTTACCTGCCCATACTACATCTACTGGCATTGCCATAGATCCAAGTACGATGTTGTATGCAGGAACTCCGTTTGAGAAAAGATTAGCTTTTGTTAAAGCATTTGGAGCTTGCCATGTAGCATCTGTTACGTTAGCAGCAACTACAGCACCTGCAAACATTGCAGAAATACCAAGTGCAGCTACTCCAGCTACTACTTTTTTCATGTTTATATTTTTCATTTTCTTACACCTCATGTGTTTTGTTTTTTGTTTTTTAAATCTAAAAAGAATTTTATTTTTTTTCTTTTTAGAGTATTTGTTGTGTGTTAGATATTAAGATTGAACCTGCGTAGATGTTTAATTGCCGTATGATATTTATCGTAGAACAGAAAAAAAGAATAGTCCTACCTAGTAAGCAGATCCTAGTAAGATAATTAGGAGGAGTTTCATTTAAAAACCTTACTCTTTCGGAAAGGAAACAATAGGTTTTTAAAGGAATAAGAAGTGGGAAAGCACTTAGATTTAAGTGGTTATTATGTATACACCTACTGGTTGAAGAAGTACTTTGTTTCTTATTTATATATATAATATAAGGTGTGTAAGGAGTTAAATAACCTACTTTCACGTCCTTTGACTTACTCTTCCTTTAGCTTTGCTTCTAACTTTGTGTAATAGGGGGTGGCTTAGCTTCCTTATCTAGTTAAATATTAGAATATAGATCATACGAAGTGGGGATCTTAAAGGATGCTTTTGCCTTTAAGTTAGAAACATCACTAGAATGTATAGAAATAGGTTTAGTTCTAGAAATCAGTTAATAAAACCTGCCCTTGTTTTACAACAATGACAGGGAGATTAGTATAGATATTAGGATATAACCTATATTAAAATATATCTTAATGGGTCTAGTTCAAGAGGATTATTCTAATAACCACTCCCATAATGGAATAGACTCAATTCCTTTTTCTTGCTTACCTAAATCTTTGGTAAGTATTATCTTCTTATTTATTTTGATTTTTGGATATCTTTTAATAAATTCGTTTATTGAATCTATTTCTCTCTTCGGAACATCATCAGTGTAACAAACATTAATTAAATCTACAGAAAGATCTTTATTTTTTATTATAAAATCAACTTCTCCTTTCTCTCTCCAATAATATATTTCTTTTTGCTTTCTTTTTAATTCAATAAATACTAAATTTTCTGCTAAGCGACCTTCATCTTCTGAAAATTTAAATGATACTGCATTTCTTAAACCATTATCTATTGTGTATAGCTTTCTTGTATTTTGCTCTTGAACTTTCAAAGAATATGAAAACATAGGAACAGTAAATAAAAGGTATGCTTCTTCAAAATAAGACATATATGACCTTATTGAATCTAAAGATAGTTTATATAAGTTTCTCAAAGCATTATAACTTATAGGATTAGATATGTTTGTTATACAATAACTTGCTAATTTTTTTAATGCATTTAAATCTCTTATATTATATCTTACTGCTATATCTTTATAGAGTATATCTTCATAATAATTTTTTAATAATTGTTTATCTTGTTTTAAAGTATATTGTGGAAATCCCCCATCAAATAGATATTTATTAAATTCCTTTAAATAAGTAATTCTATTTTTTAAAATATCTAATTTATTCTTAGGTAATTTCTTATTTTTAAAAGTTAAATACTCTTTAAAACTAAGTGGCATAATTTGAAAAGATAGGTGCCTTCCAGTTAACGCAGTACCAAATTCTTTACTTAATAACTTTGAAGAAGACCCAGTAACAAACACATAAGCAGAATCTAATTCCCTTATTTTTCTAACCCATTTTTCCCATTCTGGTATTAATTGCACTTCATCTAAAAATATATATGGTTTTGTATCTGAATTAATATTTAATTTATATACCTCTAATATTTTATCTAATAAATCCAATGAATAATCATTTACAAAAGCAGGCTCTTCAAAATTAACATATAGTACTTGATCTTCTTTTAGTTTTAATTCTTTTATTACCAATACTAAAATTGTTGACTTTCCACTTCTTCTAACACCAACTAAGTCAATTACTTCTTTTCCTACAGAATTACAAATAGCTTTAGTTATTTCTCTTGGTTTGTATTCTTTTTTCCAGAATTCATTCCATTCTAATAATATTTTTAATATTTTTTTATCTTCCAACATACTATATATAAGAAACAAAATATTTAAAAAGTTAACGATATATCGTAAGCTTTTGGTAAAAAGTTAACGATAAGACCCACCATACATTTCAAATGCACAAATACAGGTATTTTGTGCAATCAATGAAAAAGAAGCATTTTAACTAAATATTATTAGTTTACAATCATTCAAAGACAATTATTATACTAATACCCGAATGATATATAAACTATTCGGTTTTCAGTATAATTTAATAAATAGCAACATGTTAATTAAGTTAGATTAGAAAGAAGTAATGTTTTGCTTCTTACTTCTTTAAGTGCCCCATCTCTTGCTTTAGCTTGTATATCATGTCCGCATACCCATGTGTCATGTCAACTATTGCAAAAAGACCTTCTTGCAAGTCAGAGATAGAAACAGTTAGCTTTTCTGGCTTATTAACATCTATTGAGGTTACTCCATAATAGTAAATTAGCTTTAACAAGGATTGAAAGTCAAGACAAGAGACCTCAGCCTCTATATAGGTTGAAAACAAACTAGTTGCTTCTTGAACCACAACCTCAGCCAAACTTGCTTCATATACCTTATAGTTAGGATCCTTCCTTAGTCTTTCAAGTATCTCTTCCATTGCATTTCTTAAAGCACCCTTATCACTTGCCATGGATTCAATAATAATAGATACTTTTATAGGATTTTGATCAGTATTAGATATTTCTTTCCTTTTAGCTAGTTTCTCCTTAATATCAAGAGATAAAGAATATTTAATAGGAAAACCTTCCTTTTTAATTAACTTTAAGGTTAACATATTTCTTAAAGCAAGAACTAGTTCTTCATAAGTTGCTCCAGGAATAAGCTTTTTAAGATCCTCTTCAGTCTTATCTCCAGTAGATAGATTCTTAGCTATTAGGTTTCTAAGATCTATAATTGAAAGATTCTTCTTAAGTTCTTCATCTTTAAATGAAATTGGTTCTTCTTGGTCTACCATATTTATCAATCATTTTATTTCAATATATATATTAATATTAGATAAGTATATAAAGATAAGGAAAAATCTAATATTTAAAAAAGGAATAGCATATAATATTTAGTATGGATGCAAACATAATCTCTCAAGGAACAGATAAAGTTTTAAATTTAGTTCATAATCCTAAGATTCTTATCTTAGGAGTTATCTTAATTGGAATTACTTTATTGATTATGTATTTCTTAAAGCATTTCATTGTAAATAGTATTATTGGAATTGTTGGATTATTTCTTTTAACATTTATTGGAGTTAAATTACCTTTTATTGTGACTTTAATAATTACAGCAATTTTTGGTCTTGCTGGACTTGGAACAATCTTAATCTTAAAGTTTTTTGGAATTATCTAACCTAAATAAAAAAGGAAAACAAACATGAGTATATATAATTGTGATTTACATTATCATTCTCCTTATGCTGCAGCATGCGCTAAAACAATCACAATTCCTGTTCTTGCAAGAGAAGCAAAAAAGAAAGGACTTAATCTATTAACAAGCGCAGACATTCTTCATTCTAAATGGTATGAGCATGTTAAGGAAAACTTAATTGAAGATGAGAATGGATCATTCTATTTTAAGGAAGATAAAGATCTTTTAGAAAATAAAAGAACGTACTTTCTTTTAGGTTGTGAAGTTGAAACAGTTATGCGTGTTCATCACCTTCTTTACTTTAAGGATTTTGAACATGTTGATTTATTTAAACGCGAGTTTAATAAATATAAACCTGGACCTGAAAAGTATGGAGATGGGAGACCAAGAATTCCAATCACAGCTAAGCAGTTAGTGGACATTTGTAAAGAGCTTGGAGTTCCTATTGGCCCAGCACATGCATTCACTCCTTACTTTGGAGTTTATTCTCATTTTGATACACTTAAAGACGCATATGGAGAAAATTATAAAGAAATTAAATTTATTGAGCTTGGACTTTCAGCAGATAGTGTTATTGCAAACAAGATACCTGACCTATTAGGAATTAGTTTCTTTTCTTTCTCTGACTCACATTCACCCATGAGTTATAGGATTGGAAGAGAATATGTGGGAATGAATCTTGAGGCTCCAAACTTTGATTCTTTTGTTAAACTTTTAAACAAGAAAGGAAATAATAAAGTTGAATACAATGTTGGTTTCAATCCTAATGAAGGAAAGTACAATAGAACTGCTTGTAGAGTGTGTGGTCAAGTTCACTTGATTGAACAAGCAGAAAAGAATAATTGGAGATGCATTAAGTGTAAGGGCATCTTGAAGAAAGGAGTGGGAGACAGAATAATTGAAGTTGCAAGACACCAAGGAAACAAGGAACTTAAGGATATTGATAAAAGACCAGAATATAAATATCTTATTCCACTTGCACAAGTTATTCAACTTGCACTCAAGGAAAAAAACATTGATTCTAAGAACGTTATTGAAAAATATGAACTATTTATTAATAATCACACAGAAATTGAAGTTATGCTAAGTCTTTCTGAAGATGAATTAGAAAATATTGATAAAGAAATAACAAAGTACATTCTTGCATTCAGAAAAGATCTAGTTGTATTCAAGCCAGGTGGAGCTGGTTTCTATGGAGTTCCACACATTTGCTTTACTGAAGCAGAAAAAAAGAAAAAACAAAAAGAAATAGATGAAGAAACAATAATAAAGTTTGAACAAAAAACTTTATTTTGATTTTATCTTTTTCTTTTGTTTTGGAACAGATGCAGAATACCTAATCTTCTGCTTAGGAGAAGCAAGAATTTGCTTATTTGGTAAAAGAAAAGGATTTTCACGCATATGCTTTAATATTTCTTCTGGAATATCATTAGGGACTCCTCTTCTTGCTAGAAGCTCCATGAAGTCTCCTATATACATATCACAAAACTTAGCACCACCAGAAGTTGTTAGTTCTCCGTCAGCATATAACTTAATTGCAAGCTCCTTTAGTTCTTGCTCAAGTCCAATTCTTAGTACTTGTCTAACAACCGCAGATCTGTCTAAGTATCTATATTTCACTATCTTATCTATGTTTTCTAAAAGTTCATCATCTATCCTAATTGTTAAATGTGTATTTTTCATAAACCCACTCTCTCATTTATATTTTTTATATCTTCAGATGTATATCTACCATTCTCAATTAACAAAGCTAATGCGAATCTTGCCTTGTCAATAGAAATAAATTTTCCAATAATCAATTCTTCTAAAATCATTAAGGCTGTGTGTATTCTAACATTTAATTTATGACACACAATAATTCCATCTCTATCATCAATCAAGAGATCTATACTCTTTTCTTTTGCAAGTGTAATTGCATATAGTTCTCCAGCATCTAAACTATACAAGAATTTAATTTGAGAAACATTAATATCTTGTGGATCTTCAATTTTTATTTTGTTCAGATTTATTAGTTGCTCAATATAATATGCATCTTGCTTGTTTTTTTCCTTGCCTTTCATTATTTCATCATAAACAATAGTTGGAACTATTATATCAGTTAATTCTAATAAATCATCAAGAATGTTTGCTTTTGCGAGAAGTATTAAAGAGGATGCATCTCCAACAATTAATTTCATAGATATATAATAAATAGAAATAAATATAAATGTAACACATTTTAGTGTTTTGTGTTACATAAAGTTTATTCAAGTTATTTTGAATCACAATCTTTCTTTCTTGTGTCTGTTAGAAGTTTACTTATTGATTTAGATGTATGCATGTTAAATATAACTTTTGCAAAATAATCGTCAACAGAAACAGAAGCAAACCAAGGATGTGTTTCTACAAAATTTGGTTCATGATAAACAGCATCAGTTCCAATTATTTTTTCAAGAAACTTATTATTATAAAGCTCATCCATTCTTGCACAAGCCTTACCATTAAAGAAAGGAAGAGAACAAGCAAAGTAGATCTTGTTTGCACCCTTTTCTTTTAATATTTTTACAGAATTATAAACAGTTCCACCTGTGTCTATCATATCATCAACAAGCAGAACATCTTTTCCTTTAACATCTCCAATAACTTCCATCTTATCTATGCAATCTACTTTTTCATAACTTCTTTCTTTATAGATTGTAATTAAATTTCTTTTAAGTTCAGTTGCAAAGAGAGTTGCTCTTTTAATTCCTCCAACATCAGGACTTGAAATTACTAAATTAGGAGAATCTATATTTTCTAGAATGTATTTATATAAATCTCTAAAGCCCTTTAAGTTTTCAACAACACACTTATCAAAGAAACCAACAATTGCTAGATTATGAATATCAAGAGTAATTATTGTATTTGCTCCACAAAGTTCTAGCTCACGAGCAAACATCTTAGCTGTTATTCCTTCTCTACCCCAAACTTTGTCTTGTCTTGCATATGGAAAAGCTGGAAGAATTAAATTTATTCTTGAAGCATCAGCAATTCTTGCTGAAGCAATTAATGTTTTTAAAGCAACTACGTTATCATTTATTGAAAGTCCACTGGATCTGTTTGATACATCACAAACTATGAACACATCATGTCCTCTTATTGATTCAAGGATATTTGATTTGATTTCTGTGTTTTCAAACATAGTTTCTGTTGTTTCAGTTAACTTGATTGGCTTCATTCCATTCATCATTAAGTTTTCATTTAAATGTGGAAGAATTAGATCCGCAAAAAACTTTCCAGAAGATGTTGCCATTAAACTTATTCCAACTCCATATGCCATAATCAATCACTTTCCTTTTTTATTTTTTATCCAGTTAACACAATTATTGGTTTGAATGAAACTATTTTCTTTGCAAGATTTGCTTTTTCTATTATTGAAATAATGTCTTTTGAAGATTTGTATGCATTTGGTTGTTCTTCTCTCATTACGTTTTCACTTCTTCCACCAAGAAGAACCCCTTTATCAAGCATGAACTTTTTTAAATCATTAATAGTTATCTTTTCTTTTGCTATGCTTCTTGATAAACTTCTGCCCATTCCGTGAGGAAATGTGTTTAATGTTTTTTCTGTTCCTTTTGCAGGAAGCAATAAATAAGAATAATCAAGCATTGAACCTGGTAAGATAATTGGTTTGTTTTTAGTTGCAAGAGTTGCACCTTTTCTGTGAACAACATATTCCTTTCCTTTAATGGTCTCAAGAGTTACTATGTTGTGACAAAGGTCGTAAACAAGATCGAACTTAGGTTTCAAGTGTCCAACAAATATAACAGAAAATACATCTTGTATTTTTTTTGAAAGAATCTCACGATTAACGAATGCAAAGTTCCCTGCTGCTTGCATTCCTTTAAAATAATTTTGACCAAGTTTTGAATTAAATTTTGTGTAAGTAAATGGAGCTTTGTTTTCACAAAGCTTATTATAATCATCTGCAACCTTATGGCCAAGCCCACGAGAACCAGTGTGGATTAAAATAACTACTTGATCCTTCTTCAATTTATATTTTGTAGCAAGAGATTTACTAAACACTTCAGAAACAACAAGCACATCAATGAAATGATTTCCTTCCCCAAGAGTTCCAAGCTCTACAAGCCCAAGTTCTTTTGCTTCTTTTGAAACACAAGCTGAGTCTGCACCTTTATAACATCCATTATTTTCTATATTCTTTACTCGTTCTTTAGAACAAATCTTTTTTGAAACGCACCAATTAATACCTGTATTTAAAATATCATCTAAATCCTTTTTAGTTATCTTCATTCCGTTTTTTGATAAGCCTAAAGGAAGCTTAGTTAGTTCTTTTTGCAAGAGAAGAAGTTGCTCTTTTGAAATATCTTTTGCAAATAGATTAGTTTTAATTAATCTAACTCCACAATTTACATCATAACCAATTGCAGATGGAGAAATAATTCCATTCTTGCTTGAACTTAAAAAAACAGTTCCTATAGGAACAGAGAACCCAGGATGAATATCAGCTTGAGCAATAATTGGAGATTCAACTTCTTTAATTAAAGAAATTGATTCAAGTTGTTCAAGAGCAGAAATTGGGATTTTAGAAAAAATAGTTTTGCTAGCAAGAATTTTAATTTCTTTATTATTAATATTTTTAATAAAGAAAGAACCAGATGCATCTTGCTTATAATTAGACATACATATATTACATTAGAAAATTATAAAAAGGGAATTGGTTAATAAACCTCTTTTGTGTATTTAAGGAACATATACACAACGAAATCCTCTTGCTGCACTTGCTCCTCCAGCAGGAGTATTACCTAGATTCATAGCTAAAATTCCAACCCCAGCACCACTTGGCCAATAACCACCACGCAAGAACGCATATGTGGTTGTGTCTGAATCAGCAGTATTACTATAAGTATATATTCTACCAAGTCCATTAGTATTTGCTTGATAACTACAACTTGTAAGTAAAAATAAATCATTATATTTTAAGGTTGTGTTTCCTAAGTCATTACAATTTAAATAATAACTTACGCCCCCTCCTTTATAATAATCTACCCCATTCCATCCTCCAGTATAAGCGCTATCATCAGAGTTATTAAATCCATCTGGCTCATTCTTTCTTTGAATAGTGTCACTGGTCCATTCCCAAACATTTCCTGCTAAATCCCAAACAACTTCTCTATTTGTTAAGGTTAACGTTCTTCTTTGATTACCTGATGTTTGGCCTGTAGTATAATAACTATCATCATCTGTTGATGCAGAAAGTGCAGTTGCAGGAGAATTATCGTTATGTCCAGAATAAATAT
>JBAWVI010000033.1:0-9440 GCA_037147375.1 archaeon
TTAAGATCAACACCTACATTATCCTTTGATTGTATTGTTAAATAAATAATGAAAATTTAAAAAGATGGGAGTTATGAATATTTTTAATAAATTACTTTACGATAAAAAAGCACAACTCTCTGTTGAATATCTTATAATGATTGTTTTTGGAATGATGCTTGTTATTACTACAGGTATTGTTATTATTAACTTAAGTAGTCTTGTTAGTGTTGCAAAAGCAAAGATATTAACTTATAGAGATAATATACTTTCATCTTTTTTATAAGCTTAAATACACTAATTAGTGTGGAGTAAACCCTATGTTTAATTTTGCATTATATTCTTTTTTAGTTACTTCTCTTTTTCTAATTATCTTTTGTGTATTTGATCTAAAATATAGAGAAATACCAAATTATCTTGTTTTTTTATTTTTTGGAATTGGTTTAGTATCAAGCATAACTATTAGTTTTTGGTTATGGAACTTTTCTTATATCTTAAATTCATTAATATCTATTGCAATAACTTTTATTATAACATTTATACTTTGGGAACTAGGTTTATTTGCTGGAGGAGATTTAAAGGTGTTTGTAGGCATCTCTGCATTAAACCCATTAAACCTCAACTTCTTAGGATCTGTGCTAACGTTTGGAGTAATTAAGCAACCAATTTTTGGAATAACCTTAATCATAGCAAGCATATTGTGTACTTTGCCATATATTCTACTATTTTCAACCTATAAGATAATTACAAAAAACTATTTTAAATATTTATTCGTAACTTATTTTTCTAAGAACAATCTAATTGCAATTTTCAATGCAATAATTATATTATTTTTAATAACTTCTTTTATGAATGTTTTCTCACTTAAAACCCCGGTAATTTTAATTTTATTATTATCTTTAGTTCTAATATTTTTGTTTTCAAACATATTAATTTATAGTAAAAAAACATTTTATTTATCTATTAGTTCTTTATATCTTATTTTTATTGTTTGTGTTTGGCTTTCAACTACCCCACTAAAAACAATTTTTATTTTTTCAGATTTTCTTTCAATAATTATAGCTGTATTAATAATTTACTTATTAATTATGTTATATAAATTTACAAAAGAAAAAATACTTGTACAAGATTCTAAAATTACAGATCTAAAAGAAGGAGATGTGACTTATTATAATTATTACTTAGTAGATAAGAAGGTAATACAAAAAAAAAGTACTTTTTTCTCAGCAATTAAAGATATGTTGAGCGGGAATTACTATAAAGACCAAATAATTGATTCTAGAAAAGCAGGTGGCTTAAATAAGAAAGAAGTTACCTTTTTAAATGATTCATATTATAATAAATTAATAAGTAATACTATAAAAATAAAAGTAACCATTGCATTCACCCCATCAGTATTAATTGCATATATCTTGCTTAATATTTTTGGAGATGTAATTTGGTTAATATTTTAAATGTGAAAGATTATGACTTTAAGTAGAAAAGGACAAATTGCAATTGAATATATAATTTTCATAGCTATCTTTTTATTGTTTTTTCAAGCAATGGTTAAACCATCAATTGATTTTGCAGAATATGTAATTAATGATGTTCAATCTGTTGCAGTAACACAAGAAAACATAAGTAAGTTAGCAAATAATATTAGTTCTTTTGCATCATCTATGGGTACAGGTAGTGTTACAATGAACTTCTATTTACCTAGAACTGCAATTTTAAAAAGTTGTAATTCAAATGAAATAGCTTATGAAGTTGAAATATCTAATATTAATCCAAAACCAGTTGGTTGTCCAGGAAGTATTTGTAAATTCACAAAGGATATATTTATTGGTGGTAATGCAATTAACTGTGATGTTATTGGCCCAGGGTTTACTGGGGTATTAGTTATTGAAAAAAGCGATACAGGAGCTTTCGATGTTTCAATCCAATAAAGCACAAACAAGTATAGAATTTATTATTCTTGTAGCGATCTTATTATTAATAGGATTTTACTTTATTGGTGCAATCTATAAAACATTTGATAGTACTTACGCAGTTTATACTATTAAAAACAGAACCTTACAATTACTTTCAGAAAACGATAGTGAATACGTTTTATCTAAAATTAATTATCAAATAAATAGTTCTGATATTAATCTAACTTTATATCTTATTGATTCGAATTCAAATAGTTTTGATTTAAACGAATCATATTATGCAAACGATATAACAGATATACAAGGTAGAACTAATTTTAGTAATGTGGGGCTTGTTTTTAGGTATATTTAATTGGGTGTGATTATAAATGATTGATAAAAACATAGTGTATATTGAAATTATCTTTTTATTAGGTGTTTTATTAAACGTTTTTGTGCCTCGCAATATATTTTTAAAGATTTTAATTGTAATTGTATTATTTTTATTTGTAATTAAAGAGATTGATGATTATAAATACATTAAACAAAAGTATTTGTATGTTGGGTATGGTTTTGTTGTACTATTAATTTTATTTATTATTACAGAATATATAATTAATATTTACTACATTGCAGCATTAATTTGCTTAGTTGTTATTTATTTATATTTATTCAAAGTTTTATTTAATACAACCTATGGTAAAGTAATTAAGGTTAGTAAAGGGAAAGTAAGTATACAAGTTTGCGATCCTTTTTATAAGACAAAGAAAGAGCTTGATTTAAGTTATTCTGGAAAAATAAAAAAAGAAGATCTTGTAATACTTGAATTAACTAAGTTTCCAATAAATAAAAAAATAACTAGAATAATTAAAGTTATTTCTGAGGAAAAAGAAGAAGCTATAGAAATTAAAAAACCAGAAGTAAAAACCACTAAAAAAGTGAAGAAAAAGAAATGAATGAGATTGCATTTAAGAGAATCATAATAATTTCTTCTATAATTGGCTTGATCTTACTTATTATTTATTCCTTATTTTTTGTTCCTAAAGAACAAACAATTTATAATCTTTCAAATTTAAAAGAAGGAACAATTATTTCTGTAACAGGGATAATTAAAGATGTATCTGTAAATAATAACTTTATTACCTTTAGCTTTTGCGAGAACACAAGTTGCATTCAATCAATACTCTTTAATCCAAGTAGTAAGCAAGCAGATCTAATAACAAAATATAGTACTACAAAAGAGAGGGTTGTAATTTCTGGGCAATATAAAAAATATATGGATATTCCAGAAATAATTATATACAACATAAAGAAAATATGATTTTAATTGAAATACTTATTGGTGTCTTGCTTGGTTTTGTAATTGGATTAATCCCAAGTATGCACATAAATACAATTTCCTATTTTTTTATATTTATTGGAGGATATGAGCTTTTATATAATAATTCTTATTTTTTTATATCTCTTGCGGTATCTCAATTAATAACAAGTTATATTTCTATTTCTGCTTTTGGGGTTCCAAATGATTCTACTATTATGCATTTATTTCCACTTCAAAGATTATCTAAAGAAGGAAAACTGAAAAAGGGTGTGTATTTGTGTTTAGTTGGTTCTTTTTTTGGAGGTGTTTTTTCATTATTACTTTTTCCTGTACTTTATTTATTATTTAGTACATTATTTGATTTTAATTTGTTTATTTATGGGTTGATTATTTTAATTTTAATAATGTTTGTGATCTTAGAAAAAACATTTAAAAAAAGATTTGCAATTATTTCAATAATTTTGCTTTCTGGTGTTCTTGGAATCTTTACACTTAAATATAATTATTACATTTCAGAACCTTTAATGATTTGTGTTGTTGGTTTATTTGCGTTTCCATTTATATTAGAATCAATTTTTTCTAAAACTAAATTTATTAAGCAAAAGGATTGCGACGTGGAACTTAATTTTAAAGAAACAAGCATCTCTTCTTTTCTAGGAACTGTTGGATCTTTATTTATGATACTTATTCCCTCATTTAGTTCATCTCAAGCATCATTGTTAATATCTAAAATTAAAAAACAGATAGATACTGATGAATATTTAATTATTTTTTCAAGTGTTGCAATAAGTGCTTTATTTTTTTCATTTTTTCTTGCAATTAATTTTTATAAGCCAAGGCTTGGGTACATAGCAATTCTTTTATCAAATAATATCATTGGAAATAGTGTTTCTAATTTTAGTTTAGGATTAACTTTATTTTTATCACTTTGTTTATCTATACTCTTAGTATCTATGTTTTACAAAAAGATAATTGATTTTATTTCAAGATTAAATTTAAGGCTTATTAATATATCTTTAATTGTTTTTATTTTTATCTTAATTATTATGTTGTTTGGAATAAAAGCAGTTCCTTTGTTAATATTATCAACCTTGATTGGGTTTCTTCCTCTTGTTTTTGGAGTTGATAGAGTTATCTTAATGAGTTATATTATGATTCCAACCATTTTATTTTATATTTGATTTTCTTGCAGCGAAATTAAACATCCAACTAATTATCCAGGATTTTAATAACCAAACAAGGAATTTATTTTTAAATCCAGGTATGTACACACAACTTCTTTTTTCTATCTTCTTAAGAGATCTTTTTACAACCCTATCTACCTTCATCCAAAATATATTTGGAACAAATGTTGCATCATAATTTTTAAAGAAATCAGTTTTAGTAAACCCAGGACATAAGGCTTGAATGTGCACATTAAAATTATTAACCTTCATCTCATCAATTAATGTTTCAGTAAATATTCTTATATATGCTTTAGTTGAATTATAGATTGCATTACTTTTACTTGTTGTTATAAAAGATGCAATGGATGATACATTAATTATGTACCCTTTCTTGTTTTTAATCATTATAGGTAATATAGCTCCAGTTAATTGAGTTGTTGCAAATACATGAACAAATATTTCTTCTCTTGCAATTTCTTGATCCATTTCATAAAAGTATTTTTGAGTACTAAAACCAGCACAGTTAATTAGATATTCAATATTTTTAATTTTAGAAATTTCAATAATGATTCTTTTAATTTCAAGTTCTTTTGATAAATCGCAAGGATGTGATATGCACTTAACCTTATATTTTTCTTGAATGTTTTTAGATATCTTTTCAAGTTCTTCCTTTCTTCTAGCAATAAGCACAATATTATATCCTTTCTTTGCAAGCTGATTTGCAAACTCAAGCCCAATTCCACTTGATGCCCCTGTAACTATTGCATAATTATTGTTCATATCCATCCCTTCTTCAATTATTCTAATTATCAAACAGTTTAATAATTATTTTGTTTTGTATATTAATTGTTATGAGTATTAAAACTTCAAATTGGAAAATAAATCAAGAGGTTCTAGAATCCATAATGGAATTTTCTAAAAGCTTTTTTCCTCTGGAATTTTCTGGACTTCTTTATTGTGATATAGATAAACAAATAATTACAGATATATATATTCTTCCTGGAACACATAGTGGAAGAACAAGTGCTGTTCTTCGTATGGATCTTGCACCAATGACCTTTAATTTAGCTGGCTCAGTTCATTCTCATCCATCAGGACAGGGAAACGCATCAGACGCTGATCTTAACTTCTTTTCAGGAAAGCAAATAAACATAATTGCATATCCTCCTTTCTCTCAAGAATCCTATAAAGCATACAATAAGCAAGGAGAGTTAGTTGAAATTAAGGTAATTTCTAAAGAAAAAACTAAGATTTAATGATAGTTTTATAAACTTTTCCGGAAAAGGTTTTATTACTTTTGTATTCTATATTAATTTAGTTATTAAATCAAATAAGTATTTAAATGAAATAATAACTTAATTTTCTAAAGGTACAGTAAATTTAAAGGACAGCTATTAGTGGATATTATGGATGATACAAACAATAAACAAGAAGAAAGAGATACAAATCAAGAAACTACAAACCAAGAATTAGAATCATTAAATCAAAAGGTTTTAGAGTATGAAGATTTATTGAAAAGAACACAAGCTGAATTTGTAAATTATAAAGCAAGAGTTACAAAAGATGTGCAAGATATAGTTTTCTTACAAACTAAAGTAATTGCTCTTGAAATGATTTCATTTAAGGAACTATTACTACTATCAATGAAGAATGAAGAACATGAAGAAACAAAAAAAGTATTAGAATTATTACTTGAAAAAATAGAGGGTTCTCTTGTAAGACTAAGGATTGAAAAAATAAAATTAAATGAGGGTACACCAGATTATAATTTATGTGAATGTATTAGTACAGTTCAAACAAAGAACAAAGAAGAAGATAATAAAATTATTGATGTGCTTGAAGATGGATATTTATATAATAACAAATTAATAAAACCCGCAAAAATAATATTAGGAAGATTGGAGGAATAATTTATGTCAAATAAAATAATTGGAATTGATTTAGGAACAACTTATTCAGCAGTAGCTATTGTTGAAGCAGGTAAACCAGATATCTTAATTAACTCTGAAGGTGGTAGAACAACTCCATCAGTTGTTGCACAAGCAAATGATCAATTTATTGTTGGAGCTCTTGCTAAAAGACAAGCAGTAGCTAACCCAAGTAATACAATTTATTCAATTAAAAGAAAAATGGGAACTACTCAAAAAGTAAAAATGGGAAATAAGGAATACACTCCTGAAGAAGTTTCTGCAATGATCCTACAAAAACTTAAAAAGGACGCAGAAAACCAACTTGGAGAAACAATAACTAAAGCAGTTATTACTGTTCCTGCGTATTTTTCTGATTCACAAAGAAAAGCAACAAAAGATGCTGGTGCAATTGCTGGTCTTGAGGTTTTAAGAATAATTAATGAACCAACAGCTGCAGCTCTTGCTTATGGTCTTGATAAAAAGAATGCACACACAGTTCTTGTTTTTGATTTAGGTGGAGGTACATTTGATGTATCAATCTTAGAGCTCGATAATGGTGTGTTTGAAGTTAAAGCAACTGCTGGAGATAATGTTTTAGGTGGAGATGACTTTGATCAAAAGATAATTGATTATCTTGCAAGCGAATTTCAAAAAACAGAAGGAATTGATTTAAGAACAGACAAGATGGGAATGCAAAGATTAAAGGATGAAGCAGAAAAAGCAAAAATAGAATTATCTCAAACAATGAAAGCAACAATTAATATTCCATATATCACTGCAACCCCAAGCGGTCCAAAACATTTAAACATTGAACTTACAAGAGCAAAGTTTGAAGAATTATGTTCTGATTTGTTTAAGCGCCTTGAAGCTCCAGTTAAGCAAGCAATTTCTGATTCAAAATTATCTTTATCAGAGATTGATGAGATTCTTTTAGTTGGTGGAGCAACAAGAACCCCAAAGGTAGTTGAGATTGTTGAAAAATTAACAGGAAAGAAGGCAAATAAATCAATTAATCCTGATGAAGTTGTTGCATTAGGTGCTGCAATACAAGGTGCTGTTCTTGGTGGAGATATTAGAGATGTATTATTACTAGATGTAACTCCATTATCACTTGGAATTGAAACACTTGGTGGTGTTTCAACAAAATTAATTGATAGAAACACAACAATTCCAACTAAGAAATCACAAATCTTTTCAACAGCTGCTGATAATCAAACTGCAGTTGATATACACGTTCTTCAAGGAGAAAGAGCACTTGCAAAAGACAATAAAACACTTGGTAGATTCCAATTAGTTGGTATGCTTCCAGCACCAAGAGGAATTCCACAAATTGAAGTTACATTTGATATAGATGCAAATGGAATTATTTCAGTTTCTGCAAAAGATCTTGGGACAGGTAAATCTCAAAACATAAAAATAACTGCATCCTCAAACCTTAGTGAAGCAGATATTGAGAGAATGAAGAAGGAAGCAGAAAGCTATGCTGAAGAAGATAAAAAGATTAAAGATGTAATTGAAAATAAGAACAAAGCAGAAACTTTAATCTATAGTGTTGATTCAATCTTGAAGGAAGAGAAAGATAAAATTGTTGATGAGGATAAAAAAGAACTTGAAGATCTTAAAGAAAAACTTCAAAAATCAATTCAAGCAGATGCAAGTGACATTCCTGAAAAAACAGAGGCTCTTCAAAAGAAGTTATATGAAATATCCACAAAGATGTATCAACAAGCTTCACAAGCTCAAGCAGATGCTTCTTCAGGTCCTGAATCAAAATCAGAAGATGAAGGAAAAACTGTTGATGTAGATCATGAAGTTGAAAAAGATGAAAAGAAGAAGTAATTTCTTCTTTTAATTTTTATTTTTAATTTGGATTTGAAGTTGTATGTCTGAGAAAAAAGATTATTATAAACTACTTGGAATAAATAGGAATGCAAGTATTGATGATATTAAAAAAGCATATAGAGAGCTTGCAAAAAAGTATCATCCAGACATAGCTGGACCAACAGCTGATGCTGAAAAATTCAAAGAAATAAGTAATGCTTATTCTGTTCTCTCTGATGACACAAAAAGAAAACAATATGATACTTTTGGAGAGGATATTGGATCAAGTCAAGGTGCTGGAGGCCAAGGATATTATAGTCACCAAGGATTTGGTGGAGGCTTTTCACAAGGTTTTTCTGGGTTTGATTTTAAAGATATTTTTTCTCAGTTCATGGAAGAAGAGGAAGAAGAAGATGAAGGTGGCTTCTTTAGTAGATTTACTAATAATCAAAGAACTAGAAGATCAAGATCAGGAAATTCACAAGATCTTAATTTAGTTTATAAAATTGAAATTGATTTTAAAACCACGTATGCTGGCGGTAAAGAAAAATTAGATATTCATAAAGAAGGATTATGTGAATCATGTTCAGGAAGTGGTTCTGTTTCTGGCAAAAAGGTAGTTTGTGACTCGTGCCATGGAAAAGGAAGAGTAGTAACTTCAAGAAGAACTCCTTTTGGAATGTTTGCAGTTCAATCAACCTGCTCTAAATGTAATGGAGAAGGAGAAACAATCTCTGATCCTTGTAAGAAGTGTTCTGGAAAAGGTTATGAAAAAATAAAAAGAACAATCTCTGTTGATATTCCTGCTGGAATAAGCGAAAACGATGTTATT
The DNA here is from genome assembly GCA_037147375.1 of archaeon. GTDB lineage: Archaea > Iainarchaeota > Iainarchaeia > Iainarchaeales > CSSED10-239 > JBAWVI01. Next base: position 8,922 of record JBAWVI010000033.1, read on the forward strand.
AGGGTTAGAGGAGAAGGAAATGAAAGAGAACAAGAGAAAGGGGATTTATATTTAAAAATAAGTGTTAAAGAAAATGATTTCTTTACACGTAAAGATAAGGATCTTTATTGTGATGTTCCTATTCCTTTTACTGATCTTGTACTTGGAACTGGTTTTAAGTTAAATCTATTTGGTAATCAGGTTAAGATTAAAATTCCTGATCACACAAAAGCAAATACTATTATAAAACTTAAAGGAGAGGGCTTTCCAGATGTTAAGGGTAGTGGAGGAGCAGGATCTTTATTTGTGAAAGTAATTCCTGAAGTTCCAGATAAGATGAGTAATGAATACAAGGATTTAATCAAGTCTCTTTCAAAGATTGAGGAAGCAACAATTAAGAAAGAAATTAGAAAAAGACATAGCGAATATATTGTTGATTAATAATATAAAGTTATTGGTTCTTATTTATTTGAGATGATGTGATGTTAAAGATAAAGTATGTATTAATTGGAATAATAATTATTGGATTAATTATAAGTG
>JBAWVI010000034.1:0-9439 GCA_037147375.1 archaeon
CCAATTAATTCAGGAACTGTAAGTGGTATGCCTTTACTAAACTTTAAGTTTGATCCTCAAGTAAAGATGGATATGACTACAGGTATAAGATATGTTAACTTAGATAATCAAAATATATACATCTCAGTAACAACATATAAAGATGTAGCTGATTTAAAGTTACTTGCAGTTATTAATAGAGCAAGTAGAGCACAAGGATTAGTAGGAGGTGATTTATCAAGTTTAGAATTACCAGTTGAATATGTTGATACTGCAGCAGAAGTTGGTTATGGATCAGAAGCAAACTCTGAAATTAGTATAAATATGAGATATGTACATACATATGTAATTAAGCTAGATGAATCTGCGACTGCAATCAGAAAAACATTTGGAGATTCAGTAAACACAAACTTATTTCATATAAACATAGAATTAATTGAAACAAATAATACAACTGGACCATCATCAACATCAGATTCATTTAATGTGATGTTTAATGAAAGAGTTCCGGTTCCACCAGTTCCACAACCATCAACTATAGAATGGATAATTCCAAGCAACGCATACATGAAAATAAATGGACAAACAGTTGGCTCAGCTGATGTTGCACCATATACAATTAAAGCAGGAAATCCATTAAATATTGAAGCAGGATATATTGCAACTACAGAACTTCCAACATTAATAATTCTTGAAGAAGTTTCTGCAAACATTGCAAAAGAAGGAAGTAACAAAGTATTCTTTTACCCAGTTCTTGAAAGAATAGATGAATTAAATACAATAGCTTCAGCTTCACAAAAAATAAAACCATCAAGTTATGAATATATTTATTCTTCACAAATTTATAAGGATTTAAAACCAAATACAAGTTATAAAATAACTTTTAAGGTTTATCCTGACACAACTCAAGAAAAAATAAGTTTGAGAGAATATAATTATGCATACAAGAACTATGTTAAATCAGTAAGTACTGTTTTATCATTCAGTAAAGCTCCAAAATATTCAAATAGATTTATTTTAAGAGATATGTTTGGAACAGATAACGGAAATGGTTGGGCTTATGGAACTGTAGAAGGTCCTCAAAGTACTACAACTGTAAAAAGTATAGATAAGGAAACTTCAGTAGAAACAAGTTCAGGACAAACTATAATGTCTTCAGGACAAGTTCATGTTGTTCTACCTACAGAAGGTAAGGTTAAACCAATGAGACCAACAATAACAGAAAGTAATGTAGTTACTGCAATATCTGAAGAAGATATTATGGTAGATACTGCAAATTCTGGACAAGAAGCATCTGTATACTTAAATCAAAATAATCTAACTAGAAAGATTAAGAGTATAGATACAGCTTTTTCTGAAGGTCAAATAAATTCAGAAAATGTGTATGGAGATGTACAACTTGTAAACGTGGATGATGTTCCAAAATATGTATTCACAGTTAAAGAAAAGAATATGTTATTTGGGTTCATTCCATTCGGAACAAAGAAAGTTGAAAAAATGATAGATGCAACTGAGAATCTTGAATGATTCTCTCATTTTTTCTTTTTCCAAACAATATGGTAGAATTTAAATAGATGTTGATAGTAATTTAATTATATATAAAGTCTGAAAATTATGAATAAAATAAATCTATATATAATAATGTTTTTAGTACTTTTACTACCATCTATTTATTCATACACTACAAGCGATATATCAACAACCATAGTTGTTAGAAGTAATGGTTCTCTTGAGATTAGTGAAGTCTTTAAAGTAGCTAATTTTAAAGATACTAATGAACTTGTTTTTAATATAGTTCCTGTTTATGATATGCTTGTTAAAGTAAATAATAATCCTGATTTAAATTATTCATATGGAATAAATGAACTTGTAATAAACACAAATGATTATTCAACTAATGAAATAATTCTAAATATTACTTATTTAACTGATCATTTTACAACTAAAGATTCAAATGGTTGGAATATTAATTATAATCCTTTATTTTTAGATAAGACCGGAGATTTCAAGATTACGTTTCCAGTAAACTCAGATATTCTAGCTCTTTCAACAGATATTAAGAATCTTCATCCAGATAAAGATCAGTTTTATGTTATTGATAGTAATCTCACAAGCTTTAATGCAAGTTATAAGCTTTCAAATCAGAAGATTGTTTCTGAAACCAAAAATAGTAGTTTATTATTTGTAATTATCTTAGTTATTGTAGTTGGTTTAATCTTAACCTACTTCTTGATTTATAAAAATAAATCAAAATCAAACAAGTTGGAAATTAAAGAAGATAAACCAGAAAAAAATCAAACTGAAAAGCTTCTTCTTGGTTTAAATGAAAATGAGCAAAAGATAATTAAGCTTCTTCTTGAAGAGGATGGATTATCTCAACAAAAGATAGCTCTAAAACTATTTCTTCCTAAAGGAACTGTTTCAAGAAACATTAAGAAACTAGAAGATAAAGGATATATTGATATTAAGAAATATGGAGTAACTAACAAAGCCTTCCTCTCTTCCCTATTTAATCAGAAAAAGTAAGCTTTTAAAATAATTGTCTACTATATTATATTTATGAGACAAGCATTTAGTTTACAAAGAATGACTTTATTTGTAATTTCTATTGCACTTATCACTATTTTATGTCCAGCAATCTATTCTGAAAATCTTGATCTAAATAAAGTAATGTCTTATTACTCTTCAGATAATATTTATGGAGTTCCTGTAATTGTAAATGATTCAAATTGGTATAACAACAACCATACCTTTGTTTTATTAAATAAAGAAGTAACACAAATAACTATAGATCTATCTGGATTTGATTTTAATCTTTCAAGTAATAAAGAAGTTTATATGATTGTTTCAAGTACAAGTAATCTAGTTTATTCAAAGATAGAATATTCAAGTACTCTTCCAGTAACTCTTTCAAAAACAGATCTTTCATCTCCAAAAGGATATGTTATTAATAATCCAAGTAACACAATTACTTTTAATATTAGATCAGATACAAACAAAGTATCTATTATTCTTTATCAAAAAACAAAAGATTATCTTAATATTTCTTATTTTGATGTTCTTAATATTACAAGAACAGAAATATATAAGTATGAATTATTTCAACTAAATAAAGAAATAATTAAATATTATTGTTCAACCTGTTATGTTAAGGATCTTGGAATAAATAAAGAAGTATCAGATATATTAAATCCAATAATTACTAATCAATCAGTTACTTTGCAAACTACTAGTAAAAAAGATAGTTGCTTTGATCCAACTAACAAGCAAGAATGGTTTGGTATTACTGGTCAAGATAATTATGAAAAATACGGATTTGATAATCTATATTTTTCTTGGCTTAGAAAAGATATAACCTATAATACATTTGATTATGGAACTTATTTTGTAGACCCTGATCAATTAAAGATGTCTTTAACATTGAAAGCAGATCTTTTATCAGATTTATCAAACTATATTACCTTAGATGGGATTGATTTTAAGAAAGATGATTATACAAGAACAATCGAAGATTCATTTGCATATATAAATCTTGATTTAAAACAAGATTTATCTTTAGTTAATGAAAGTAATAATTTATCAGATTCATTAACAAATATTGAAAAGGTAGTTAACCTAATTCCAGAAAGCATAACAAGACAAACAATTATGGATATTTATGTTGATGGAAATACAAGTGGCATGGATGAGTTTTTTGCAAAAGCAATACTTGATACAAATACTTATTCAAATTATAATAATTTTGTAAATAAAACAGAAGTTGATAATAATTATTCAAAAATAACTGTGTATGAACTTCCTTTATCTGTTTTTCTTAATAGATATTCAGAAATACAAATATACACTCTTGCAAGTTTCTTTGATGAAAACAAAGAAGATATTCTTTTAAACATCCTTTCAGGATTTAATGGGGAATACAATTATAATTATTTCTATCTTGGAACTTCATTAAATAAATCAATAATTAATCTTAAACCATTTGGAGATTTAAAATCAGGAATTTCAAAAGAAATACTTGAAACATCTGGCTTCTTAACAAATGAATGGGAGTTTACAATAGATGTTAGTGGGATTACAAACATAACAAACCCACAAACCTTTATTATTGAATTAGATAATATTAATCAAGCTAATAAAACAGGAACACTTAGATTTATTTATGAGCCAGCAATAAATAGATACTTAAATAATTATCAAGCTAATCTTTATTATCAAAGGAATCCTTTATTTACAACCTTAATTAATGCAAGTTACTTTGATTATTCAAAAGTTCCATTTGCAAAAGAAAGTGATGGACACACACAAAGTAATGTTATCTCAAACAATTATACTGATTATTCAAATCTTGGAAGAATACAAGAAGGATATTTATTTAAGCTTGATAAAGAAGGAAATAATATTAGGTATAGTTATGCAGATATTAGACCAGTATTAATTACATCAAGCACAGAAGTAAACACAATTATAAATTATTTAATAGATTCAGATTATATAACTTATGATGATAATATTTCATCTAAAGAAGATATTATTTTTGCATTTACAAACTTTATTCCTAAAGATCCAGTATATGATTATCAAGCCATGATATCTTCAAATACACCACTTACTTTTTCATTAAACAATTATTCAATGATTAATGATACTAAGGATAATGAATTTATTTATGGAATAAATAATAATCTTTCAGATGATAGAACCTTCTTTAGTATTAACACAGAAGAAATAAGTTCAATTGTTAATGGAATAAAGCAAAATAGAATATGCTTTACATCTGGTCCTAATAACTTAAGGTTTTGGATAAATCCTTTGGTTATCTCTGGTCAAGAAGTTGATGATACTGAATATTATCCAGATGAAGGAACTGGTCTTCCTGATCATGGTCCAAGTCCTGGTGGTTATACTACAAAAACAAACACAACTTCAAATGCAAATGAAGATGTTTTATTTGAAGTAAAGGATATGCCAAGTCTTGAAAAATATCATATGATATACATGGACATGTATTATCGTATGAAATACAATCTTGAGATTCCTGAACAATTTAAAGATAAGATTGATTTGGTTTTAGATAAAAATGAAATGATAAGCATATTAGCTCTTTTAGATAATTATGAAAAAGCATTTAAAGATAGAAATGATTTTTATGCATATCAAAAACAAGTATTAGGTTATGATACAATAGTTAATCCAAAGGATTCAAATAAAGGGTATATTGATAACAGATCTCCTTCTTTAAGATTTAATACAACTGATGTAATTTACGGTCCTGATTATAAGTATGAACTAACTTTAGGAAGCGACACAATTGCAGAATTATTAAAATATAATATGAAATATATTACTTATGATAAAAATACTTTAAACTTTATTGAACAATTTTGGAAAACTCCATCTTCCACTGAATGCTCTGGATTTTCAGTTGCATTTTCACAATTTTTATTTAAGTATAAGTATACTTCAAACGATGCTGGTTGTTTGAAACAAACAAATCAAGCTGTTTGGTGTTATTCAAAGAGTGGATGTGTTCAACCATCTGATGCAAAGAGAGGATATCTTACAGGGTCAGATTTAGAGAAGGTTATTCCAGGTTCTCTTTTAGGAGTATATTTACCAAAATCAAAATTAAAACAAGATTGTGGTAAAGTTAACTATACACATGTTGGTGTGTATCTTGGGAAAGTTAATGGAAATCACCTTATGGTAGAAAATTGGGCAGGGAAATATAGGATTGTTACAGTTGATGTTGTTCACATGAGTGCTGGTCGTGAAGTAAGAGAGGTTATTATGTCAAGCACTTACTTAAACTTCCTTGATGAATATTATAATTATTTAATTGAGAATAAGATTTCACTTGTTGATCAAGAAAAAATTTTAAATATGGAAAAAGAGAAGCTTTTACAACAACAAAAGAAGTTAGATGAATTAAGAAAAAGATTAAATCAGAAAGAAGATCCAAGTTTATGGAATAAAACAAAAGGATATGTAAATGGAATAGGAGATTGGTTAATTAATCTTTTTAACTAGGATTTAAATATCTTCTGGCTCTTAAATTATATATTACTTCTTTTTAATATGTTTTTATTTTTAAAAGAGTAATTAATCAAGATTTTTGCATGTTACAAAAGTTCTTTTGGGATTAAACACTTTTGTTTTAAAGAAAAGGGTTATTGTAATAGTTGCGCTCGTTAACCTGGCGCAAGAGGTTATTGCAGAGATGGCGGAGTGGTCAAACGTGCTAGCCTGCTAAGCTAGAGTCGAAAGACTACGCGGGTTCGAATCCCGCTCTCTGCGCTTCATAATTCTAATAAACTTTTTTTTTTAATTATTAAAAAGATTAAATTAATTTTGCCTAAATTATTAAATACATAAAATAAAAGAAGAAATATTTATAAATGGTTTTGTGTATACTTATCTATGGACCAAAAAAATACGATTTTGAAATATATTTTATTAATAATTGCTAGTTTTTTATTAGCATTTACTGGGCTTAAATATATATTCTTTTTAGCACCATGGATATCAATGATCTTTTTTATATACTATTTTAGACAAGAAAATAAATGGTTTGAATATCCTATTTTTATTTTACTATTATTTATCCCAAAGTTTTTTACAATCCATAATGGCTGGGACATGTCAATTTGGTTAGAATTATTTGCAACTTTATTTGTAACAGCTCCTTTATTAGCTGGGCTTTTAGTTGATAAATATTTCCATAAAAAAGTAAGTAGTCTAGTATCAACTTTAGTTTTTCCAGCAACATACATAATTTTAGATTTACTTCTAGGATTATCTTTGTTTGGTAATTTTGCATCTATTGCAATTACTCAGTTTGAGTTTAAATCTCTTATTCAATTAGCAGCAGTAACTGGACTTGGTGGTATTTCATTTATGGTTTTCTGGTTTTCAAGCACAGTTGCAACTTTATGGAAAAGTAATTTTAATATACAAAAAGAAAAGCTTTTAATTAAAATATTTTTAATTATATTTTTAACTATAATCATATTTGGTGGAATTTATTATACAATTTCGATTCCTACTGGTAATACAGTTAGGATTGGTGGGGTTTCTGTAGAACATAAAAGTGATATGTGGAATATTATTGATATGAAAACACCTGAAATTGAAGCACAAAAGTATTCTGCAGAGATACAAGAATTGAATAATGAATTGTTTAATAATAGTCAAAATGCAGTAAATTTTGGAGCAAAGATAGTTGTTTGGTCAGAAGCTAATGGAGTAATCTATAACGAAGATAGAAATCTATTTATGGAAAAAGCTAAAAAGTTTGCTAAAGACAATCAAGTATATTTTGTGCCTTCTTTTTTAGTTTTGAAGTATGACACATACTCTGCAGAAAATAAGATGATAATGATAAGTCCAGAAGGAAAAGTAGAATATGAATATGAAAAAACAATATCCTGGTATCCTTCTGAATCAGATGGAATAATTCATACAATAGATACACCTTATGGAAAAATTGGTGGAGCAATATGTTTTGATACTGATTTTCCAAGATTTATTAGACAGGCAGCAAAAGAGAATATAGATATATTACTTATTCCTAAATTCGATACACCTTATATTAGTCCTGGGCACACATATGCAGGAATATTTAGAGGAATAGAAGGTGGTTTTTCAACAGTAAGCCAAGTAAATAAAGGAACTTCTATAGCTTCCGATTATAGAGGAAATGTATTATCTTATCAAGATTTTGCTACAACAAAAGATAGAACTATGATAGTTGATGTGCCAATTGATGGTAGAAAAACAATATACACTATGTTTGGAGATTGGTTTATTTTCCTTAATGCATTATTTTTAATAATATTAACAATATATGTATTTAGAAGAAAGGGTTAAGATCTAGATTAATAGAAAAGATATACTGATTTTAATATCGCTCTCTGCGTCCAATCTTTCTTTACTTGTGAGAAACTCATAAAAAGCAAGAGTCTTTTATATACATAAAAATATTTATTTTTTCTTATTATCTTTGGTAAAAAGCTAGTTTTTTAAGATATATATATAAATTGAATGATTCTAATATATATGTTTATGAAAATCATGATATATGGCGCAGGTGCTATGGGTCGTGGATTTTTAGCACCCACTTTTTTTAAACAAAATCATGATATATATTTCGTAGATAATAATCTTGAACTTGTAAATGAATTAAAATCAAGAAATCAATATAAAACTGCATTTTCTAATCATAATGGAAAGTATGATATTGTTACTGTTGATTATAAGCAAGCATTCTTTTTAGGTGAAGAAGATAAAGAAATAGATAATGTAGATTTAATTTGTTGTTGTGTTGGTCCAAATAATGTTAAAGAAATAGCTCACAAGTTTACTAATGCAAAAACAATACTCTCTTTTGAAAATGAATATGAATCTGTTGAAAATATTAAGCAATTAAGTGGGAATGCAAATTGTTATTTTGGGGTTCCAGATGTAATTACATCTTGTTCATCTCCTATTAAATTAAGAAAAATAGATTCATTATGTTTAGTTTCTGAATATGGAGAAATTGCATTAGAAAAAGGGAACTATGTTTTAGATCAGAAAACATATTCGCTTGATGATTTAATAAAATATTGGAATTGTAAATTTTATGTTCATAATGCACCTCATGCTGTTGTATCCTTTTTAGGTAAAAAAGCGAATTATAAATATATGCATCAAGCAATGAATGATGAAAGTATTAAAAAACAAGTTGAAGTAATAATGAATCAAATCAAGATTGCAATGAAATTAAAAGGAATGGCTGATCCTGATTTTGTAGATTATTATGCACAAAAAGAATTAGTTAGATTTGCAGATAAACAATTGTATGATCCAATTTCAAGAGTAAGTAGAGATCCATTAAGAAAACTTAAACCAAATGATAGGTTAATAAAATCACTTTATTTCATATATGAAACAAATCAAGATATTTTACCAATGATATCTATAATAAAAGTTGTTATTGATGATGCTATTATAAATTATAATAAGAAAGCGAGAAAGGTATTAGGGGAAACTCCAACAAAGGAATGTATCCTAACAAAGATTTGCAAAATTGAAAAAGACAGCAATTTATATAATCTTATTTGTAAGTAAGAAATCTAATAATAAGGAAGAGAAACTTATTTAAACTTATTCTTCTATAACCTTGAGTATGGATAAAAATAAAAAAGTTAAAAGTAATAAAAAAACATATTTAATTTTTATTGTATTAGGAATTTTATTATTACTTATATTTGGATTCATAATGTATGAATTAAATAAAAAAACATACGATGATATAACTAATTTTGAAGAATGTGCTGCAGTGACACACGTTATAATAGAAACATATCCAGAACAATGTCAAACACCTGATGGTAAGTTATTTGTAAATGAAAAACAAAATTTAGATGTAGTTTGTACTGATGTTTGTGTACCTATGTGGGAAGTTCAAGGCAATTCTTGT
>JBAWVI010000035.1:0-9244 GCA_037147375.1 archaeon
ACCTTTTTTATTTAATCTTATTCTTTAAAAAAGCAGAAAGGTGTTGGTTCTTTGTGGTCTTTAATTTTTTTGAAATTTGGGTCTTTCTTCTTTCGTGCCCAAATAAAAGCATATCCCCAAGTCCAGTTCCTTCTCTAATAAAATTATTATAGGATCTTATTGAATGTTTTTCTAATAATTGTATTTCTTTAACCTTAATATTGTTTTGATATAGTTTGGTTGGAATATATTTTTCACACCATTTTTTTACACAATCATTATAATATTCTCCAAATCCAATTATCTTAACTTCTTTATTTAATCTTGAATAATATTCTTGAGATAAAAAATTTGAATCGTGACCTGGAGAAAAGGTTGTTGTTACAAACCTATCCTTTAATAGTTCTTTACCATGAGAATTAAATCTTTCAAGTAAAATATCATGTACTTGCTTGTAGGTATTGTATCTAAAATGTTGAGCATATTTTTCTCCAGCTTCTTGCTTGAAATCATCAAAGGTTCTTATATGTTGGTTGACTATGCATACGCAAACTTTAGGATCATTTTTATATTTTTGGATGAGTTTACCGTATTCACCAAACTCTTTTTTAATAATTTTATTAACTTTGTTTAATTCTGGTTTTACATTCTTTTTTGGATTTAATATATTTTCAACTATAGATTTTGCAAAATCATTTATGTTTAATTTTTTATAATCATCTATAGATATTTTATTGAACTTATCAATACAGTGAGGGATTATCATCATATCAAAAACAAGATAGAGAGGGTGTACTAGCACAACCATAGTATCATATTTTTCTACCATATTATTATCAACCATTTTATTTTAACATATATTTTCTTTGAAGAACTTGCTTTAATTTTGGATTCTTAAGCTTTGATATCTTCTTTGCTTGTTGGTTCATTCTTCTCTCATGTGCTGTTTTAATTCTTAAATTTAAACCAATATCTTCACGAAACTTATAGAAGGTTCCTTCTTGTAATAGTTTATTACTTTTAACTTCTATTCCTCTCACCTTAAATTCATCAGGAATGCATTCCATGGTTTCCTTAACACACCATTCTCTGCATTCTCCAAAATATTCTATATCTATTTTTTTTCTAAAATTATTATATACTTCTTTATCTTTGAATAGTGGACGGGATTTCGCGTCTACTTCTCCAACATAATTTGAAATAATAAATCTGTTACCAAGAACTTTTTTGCCATGCTGCACGAAAGGAGTTATGTGGGTTTCAAGAACTTTTATATTTTCTGGAATAGTAAAATCAGGTTTGATTAATAAGAAACAAACATCTTCTCTTTGCTTGTATTTGTTTAGAATATTACCATATACACCTAATGTTTTGGTTAGTATTGATTTTGTTTTGTTGTATGCATCAGGTGTATTTCTTTTTAGTTCATTATATTCCTTAACAAAATACCAAAGAGGGTGAACTAATACAACTAATTTATTGTACTTTACCATTTAGTCAACCTTTTCAATTATCTCCTTTGTTTCTAGAATCTTAAAGATATCTTCTGGGATTTCAACAACTTGCCCAGTATCAAATGGACCATATTCTTTCATGTCTCCTCCAATGAATGCTGGAATGTCTTGTAAGAATTTAACTTTGATTTGAGTTGTGGTATCTACATTTTGAGATTTCTTTGATAAACCAAATATTGTATTTGTTTGTTCGTTTTGCTTGTCTATAAGTTTAAGTATTCCTTTTGCAAAATCAATTTCAAAATCAACTAATCCTTCATCTGCAAAATCATTTGTTCTACTGTACATCAGACACATGTTCATTATTTTTTTAATTCTTATTTCTCTTATCTTTTCAGTTATTCTTTTTAAGTTTTCAAATCTTTTTAAAGTGTTTGTTGAAAAAGAATCTTCAAATGAGGAGATGTATTTATTTCTTTCTTCTGTTAAGAATTTCTTTAATGCTTTATAAAAAGAAGAATCTAATCTTGATAATTTAGGGGACTTAGTTTCTAGTCTATATATTTTTTGTAATTCATCGTAATCAACTTTGTAATCATCACTCAAATGTACCCACCCCTTTTAATATGAAATAAATGCAAACGTGTTCCTCAAGCTCTATAATTTCTCCAATAGTATATGGACCATATGTTTTGTTTAATAATTTTAGTTTAGGAATTGGTTTTAGGATCTTAATAGCTTTCTTAATATCAGATTTAAAAATTATAGGATCTTTTAAAGCATCAAAATCTTTAAGTTCTTGTACATCTTTTATTAAACTTGCTAAAAAACCAGTTCCTCCATGAATTGTGTTTGGCACTCTTACTATCTTATATATATCTTGAGCAACAGAAGGATCTATCTTAAGCCTTGTGCTTTCAATTGCTTTGTTAATGAAATTACTCCAAAATTTGTCTTGAGATGTAAAATCACTCCACAGTATACTATTATGATACATCTTATTTAAAATGATTTCCTTATTTTCGGATATAAGTTTTGCTTTTTGAGAAGTTATGTCTAACTTTGTTTTTAGTTCTTTTTCACTTGAATCTTTAATTGTTTCTATCATGTAATCAAGTATCTTCTTACCCCAACCCTTTGCTTTGTCTGGAGAGGGAATTGACCATTGCTTATGATCTAAGATAAATCCTAGTTTTTCTAAATTAATATCGTTACCTAAGATATAGTGCATCATAATTGCTCTTGATGCTTTTGATAAAGGAATTATCTTTGGATCTATTATTCTTACGTGGTATCCTTTTGAACCAGAAAAGGAAATAATGAAGTAATTAGGATCTAAAGAGAAATCATTTACTAGAAATTCAATTAATCTTAAAGTCTCTTCTTTTGCTTTGCCAAGACACTTATCACAAGTCCATTCAATAATTTCTGTTGGAGAATTACACTCAGTGCACTTATCTATGTGACCATAACCTGTTTTCTTACAAGCTACATTCTTACATAACCAAGTATCGTGCTCACTCTTACATGGAAGATCAAAGTCATCAGCATCAAACTCATAAACTATGTCTGCTCCTGTCCATTCCTTAGCTTCCATAGGTCTTTTTTCTGGATATTTAAAATAACCAACTGAGTAAGAGATGTGAAAAGGAACATTTGTTTTAAGATAAAAATTAAAATCATTAATTGAATTGAAGAAGAGATGACGAGCACTTATCTTCTTACCAAACTCTCCTATTCCAAACTCTCTTCTTTCTGGGACTACAATAGTTGATACTGTATTATTAAGATAATAGTTCTTAAACTTATTTCTAACATAATTAACTGAATATGAGTTAAAATAAGTTGAATCTGTACCAGACATAGATAATATATAGAAAGAAAGAATTAAAAAGAAGAAGTTTACTGCATATTTATCTCTGAAATTCCATCATTTTCTTTATCTCTTTCTATTATGTACTTGTGGGAATTCAGGGTTTCAAGTAGCTTTGTATCATGGGTTATTATAAATACCTGGGCTATATATTGAGGAATATCATCTTCTAGTACTTGAGATAGCATTTCAACTGCTTTAGTGTCTAAATTATGAGTTGGTTCATCAAGTATTAATAAACCGAGGTTCTTGGTTAAGATTAATGCAATAGCTATTCTTATTGATAAAGCAGCACATGCTCTTTCTCCTCCACTTAAGAAGCCTTCAACCTTTATCCATTCTTTTGATTTTGTTTGGACCTCTAAGATGTAATCGTTGTCTGATCTTAAGCGAGCTGATAAATAGTCCTTGTATGGATAAACCTTTGGCCAGATTATTGAAAGAGCATCATTTATGTTATCAATTAAGACTTTTCTTAATTGGTGCTGGGAGACTTCAATTGATTTAATGAAATTTGAGAGATCTTGTTTCTTAATCAAATAATTTTCTTTTGTGCTTTCTAAATCCTTTCTCTTTGATTCTAACTGGTTGTAATTTGTTATTTGCTTTTCTAGATTGTCAAGTAAAGAATTGCTTGAACTTATTCTTGCAGTTAATGATTTTATTTCATTTTCTAAAGTCAAATAAGTTGAATTGATTTTAATGTATTCTTCTTCGTTATATGATATTTGTTTTAAACTTTCTTCGATAGCTAGTATTTCATTTTTAAGATTTTCTTTAGTATTCATTTTTTCAAGAATCATTATTGAAAGATCTATTTGCTTTAGATTATCATTAATTTTTTGAAGATATGAATCATCTTCTTTAATTTCAGTTATAGATGTTGTTAATTTTTGTATTTCTACTTGAATTTCTTCTTTTCTTTTTTGATGTTGGGTAGTTGTTATCTCTAATTGTATGAGTGCAAGATCATCTTCTTTCTGCTTTGATATTTGTTTGTCTATTTTTTCTTCATCTTGCTTTAGCTTGTCTATTTCTTTTGTTGTGACTTCTAAGTATTGCTTATTTGTTTTTAATTCTTCTTCCTTAGATAGCTGTTTTTTTTGAATATCTTCTTTTGATAATTGATTATCACAGATTGGGCATTTTGAAAAGCCTTTCTTAAGCTCAGAAATTGATTTTTCAAGTTCTGAGATTATTGATAAGCTTGTAATCCTTTTTTGCTTGATAAGAGATAGTTGTTCTTCAATAGATTTCTTTGTAAGTATAGTCTCGTGAAGGGGGGTTGCGGATAATTTGGTTTTAGTGTCCAAGATTCTTTGTTGTTTTTCTTTAATTTCTGCTTCCAAACGAGAAAGCTCTCTTTCAAAAGATATTCTTTCATTAACTAGTTTTGATTTTTTATTTAACTCATCTTTTGTGCTTTCAAGATCTTTGCTTAAGATTAATTTTTCTTTTTCAATGTCTTGCGTATTATACGAAATATATTTTTCATCAAGCTTATTTAAGTTTAAATAATTATTAATATCTTCTAATTTTACTTTTTTAAAAATTAATTCTTTTGTGCGCAAATCAAAGTCTTGTTTTTTCTTTTTTTGATTTGCAAGTTCAAGTGTTAGTTTATCTTCTTTACCTTTCCCAAGAAGAAGTTCTTCTTTTAATTTATTTTGAATATCTTTTGTTTCTTTTTGTTCTAGTAGCTTTGTTTCTAGATCAAAGGAAGTTAATTGAGAAGATATTTGTGAAATTAGTTGTGTTGTTGTACTCATTTCTACATCAACTAACCTATCAAGAGTTCTTGCACCATCTTTAATAGTATCTAGTTTAATTATTCCAAATAAATCATCAAATTTTTCTTTTCTTTTGCTAGGTTGGATTTTTAAAAAGTAATCAAGCTCGTTTTGCTCAGAATAAACAATCTTTGTAAATAATTCATAATCAACTCCGAGCAATTCTTCAATCCTTGTTGTGACATCAGTTTGTTTTGGGCCAGCAATAAGTTTATTATCTAGATAAAGCTTAGCAGAGGTTATTCCTTTATCATTTATTTCTCTTTCTATCTTGTATATCTTAGAATCAATAGTTAATGTAAGTATTATTTTTGCATTTTCCTTCTTTACTGGTTTAAACATTATTACATCTATTGTTTTTAATTTCTTATTTGAAAGAGAAGGAAATGTTCCATAGAGAGCATAACAAATAGCATCAGTTATGCTTGACTTACCAGAACCAACCTTACCAATAATTAGGTTAGTGCCGCTTGAGAAATCAAGAGATGAAGAAAGATGTGTTTTAAAATTCTCAAGATAAATAGAATTAATCATAGATATATATTAGGTGGATAGTTATAAAAAATAATTTATTAGATTAAAAGAAGATGAATATAAGAAGGCAAAGATAATTATAATTATATTTAAACCTACTTTTTATTACTTTATATAAAAATTAAGAAAAGATATAATTACAAGCAAAATTAAAATATTTATTATTTATACTTAATTCATATATATTTATTAATTTGATTTTCCTCTCAATTCATACCAAACATTATTTCCAGCACCTTGCCTTATAATCACATTCTGTTTTATTAAATAATTTAAATCTCTAGATGCAATCTCTCTACTTATTACAAATCTTTTTTGTAAAATCTCACTTTTTAATTTATTATTTTGCTTTAAGTAATCTAATATCCAATTTTGTCTAATTATTGGGTTTGTGTCAACATTTGTGTCAACATTTGTGTCAACATTGGTTAGATTATAAGCTTTATCTTCAATATAATCAAATTTAGGATTTATTTTATATGCTTTATTTGTTTTTAAAAATATATTGTGATCTATGAAAAATTGCAATTCTTCAATTAATAACTTTTTATTAACTAAATATTCATATAAAAATTTATATTGATTATATTTTAAATTAATTTTATTATTTTCTAGTTTATCAATTATCTTGGCGAGTCTTAATGAATTTATTTCTGTATCTAATTTTAAAACAACATTATAATCATCAGATTCGGAATAATCCGGGGTGTTTTTCCCAAATCTTACTTGATTATTATACATTTTGTTTGCGCCATCTCCAAAATTTTCAATAAAATCACATTTATATAATACATCAGAAAGTAACTTATTTCTTGCTTTGGTTTTATCATATAAATTATCCTTGGTTATTCCTTTTAAAAAACCACCTGGACTAGATATCTTGAAAGTATTTTCGGTTTGTTGAACAACTATAGATTCATTTTCAGAATAATCTCTATGAATAATTGCATTATTTATAGCTTCTCTTATAGATTCTTCATTAAATGCAAATTCTTCTTTTAAAGATAAACCTTTTGGAATGTGGATTAAATAATTTCTAAGATTAATTTTATCCCAAATTTTATTATAATAATCAAAATATGCAAAGCGATATATCTCCATAACTTGATTTTTTGTGAAAGTCATATTCTTTCTATATCCAAATCTTATTTCTGAATGTAATAAATGCTTAAAAATTGTTTTTTCACTACCTAACAAAATAATACAAGCAATTGTAAGCTTATTATTATCTATAAGATTTAAATGCTCTAAAAGTTGCTTATCAGAATATGAGTTTATATCTATTCTTATTCTATTTGATTCTTTTAATTTATTTTTTAATTCATGTATAGCAGATATTGAAAGATCTTTAATAGAAGTATTAGGAACAGGTAAAGACGAAAAATCAGATATATCTTCTTTTATTTTTTTATCTATATCTTCGGAATTTAAACAAATAATTTCATCTCCTAATCTACCTAAAAATTGGCCCTCAAAATCAAGTACAATTCCTTTTGGCCTAGAGGGTACATTAATTATTAATATTCTTATATTTTTTATAATTAGTTCCTGGACTTGAATTTTTCTTTTTAATCTATAATACACATCTTTTTCTAATTTTTTAATATCTTTAAATGCATGTGTTCCAATAATTTGTCTGGGTTTTTTATCAGTTACTCCTAAAATTAATTTACCTCCACCTTCGTTTGCTAATGCAACTATATATCCTAACAAACATTTTTTACCAGTATCAAAATTAAATTGTTCTTTTGCTTCTTTAAATTCTAAATGTTCTGTTTCTTTATCAACTTTTAGTAAATCCAATAATTCTTTTTTGTTCATTATTTTTCACGCATATAGGTATTGATTTTATTTAGTAACTTGTACTTTTTTAATTAAACCATATATATTACATTTTTGGGGTGTATATTCTTTTCGGGGGGGTAGCTGGCCAAGCATCATTGTGTTTAAGGAAAATCATTTATGATTGCTTTAACCAGAGGTACTTATAGGTAAGAAAACGCTCAGAGAATATTCTTTTTCCTAGAAAGTAAGTATCTGCGTGCATAATATACCCTAAAAAACTACATATTGATGATTCCAATTGTTCTAAAGAAATAGTGTTTCTTTTCAAAGCTTTAATAAGCCTTTTTGTTCTTTTTGTAAACTTAAGTATATTTGCTCTTCTAAGTCTGGTGTGCGTTGGAAATGTTTTATAACCTACAAAGTCAACTCCATCCTTAATAAGATAAATATTTGTTTTTCGATTAGGAATATCAAGATATAAGTTTCTACGCAAAAAATATTTGATCTTACGTTTATATACTCGTAATTCTTTTTTTAAATTTGAAAAAATTATAAAATCATCAACATATCTATAATAGTATTTCGCTTTAAGTTTATGCTTAACAAACTTATCAAGCTCATTAAGATATATGTTTGCAAATAATTGACTTGTAAGATTTCCTATTGGTATTCCTTTGTTATCTCCAAAATCTGAATGATCAGAATCTATTATTAAATTTATTAGCCATAAGATTTGTTTGTCTTTTATTTTCTTTGCAATAATCCTTTTTAAGACTGTATGATCAATTGAAGGAAAATATTTACGCACATCTGCTTTTAATGCGTGTCCCTTAAATCTGAAATGTAATTGTACGTCTTTTCTTATTGCTTTTAGTGCAGTATGTGTCCCTTTTTTCTTTCTACACGCATATGAATTTGATATAAATGTTTTATCAAATATTGGTTCAATTAGGTTACAGAGTGCATGTTGGACGACCCTATCTCTAAATGGGGGTGCTTTAATTAATCTTTCCTTAGGTTCATAGATCTTAAACACAAAGTAATTTGAACAAGTGTATTTTTTTGTAATTAATTCATCTTGTATTTTGAATAATTCAGATTCAAGATTGTATTTAAAATCAGTTATTCCTTTTGTTTTCTTTTTAGATCTTTTTGCTTTTAAAAATGCAGAATGTAGGTTTTCAAAAGAAATAAACTTATCCCAAAGATTATTATGTGATTTCATATTTTACTACACTGTATTTATAGAATATTAAATAAACAGAATTTTCGCTAGGTTAAAGTTAACTACTAGTTCTGTTTATCTTGATTTGATTTTGGCACTCTCCAATAAACTAGATTATTGGGCAAAAGATTGCAGCCAAAGAATACACACTGATGTAGTCAAAACTTATAACCTTCTTTAGATATCAAAAATCGTGGATATCTAAACTCTTTTTAGTTTCCTACATTTATATAGGAGTATGACTGCTACGCAGCGGAGCCCGATGTTGTTGTTCGTGTTGCCTGGTTCGTTATTCAAGTTCAAGGCCATGAGCCCTGCGTTAGTCCCATTGTTCCAGTTCCCGCCAAATAACAAGGCACGAGCACCAATGCACTTTATACAGTATGATTCTCCTCTTTCTTTTTTAGATAACTTAGAAAGAAAGATAAAGATAAGTTGTACTAAATATTTAAAAATAGGGTTATATAACTAAAATACAATTAACTTTTGTTATTTATTATTAATTTACCAAGCATTTTGCCAATTTCATTAATTTCACGTTCTGCAAACTCATACTTTTTAAAATCAAGTATTTTAAGATCCTTTGAAAGGCGAATAAATACTC
>JBAWVI010000036.1:0-9054 GCA_037147375.1 archaeon
CTTCTTCTCTTTAGTTATCTTTATAAATATATACTCCTTAAATATTATTATATATAAATTATATATACTTTTTTGGTGAATGATTGTGAGTACTGTTAAAAAAAATAAAAAGAAAGGACAAGTTTCTATTGAAATTCTAGCAATTATCGGAATTGTTATTATTGGTGGAATTATAGTTGGTTCTTTTTATATGTCTGGAATTAGTAAAAAAACAGCTGAAGCAACTGAAATTGCAAATACAAGCTCAAACATATATGAAAAAATAGTTGATTATAATGGATCTATTGGATCAACTTCTTATGTTTGTGGTAATAATAAAGTTGAAGGAACTGAATTATGTGATGTAAATGATATGGGTGCTTATACTGGTTTAAATTGTGCTTCTCTAAAGCTAGGTTCTGGTTCTCTTGATTGTTATGATAATAATTGTACTATTGATATTAGTGATTGTTCTGGAAGTGTAAGTGCATTTTGTGGAGACGATATTATTGAAGGTTCTGAACAATGTGAACCTGGACCTCCACTTAATCTAAATTCAAAAGATTGTATATCTCTTGGATATAAAGGTGGAACATTAAATTGTTATTCAGAAATGTTAGTAAATGGTTGTAAATTTAATACTTCTGCTTGTACAAGTGGAGATTGCGGAGATTTAGTTTGTAGTGGTACAGAAACACCAATAACTTGTCCAACTGATTGTGCTGTAATGCCAACAGCAGATCCTCTTGGTGGAACATATACAAATACAACACTTGTAACATTAAGCACTACAACTCCTAATGCTAGAATTTATTATACTGTTAATGGAACAGATCCTGATCCAAGTACTAGTCCAGAATATACTGGAAAAATATCTATCTCAAGTGATACTAATCTTTATGCAAGAGCATACACAAGTACTTGGGATGAAAGTGATCGTATGGAACAAAATTATATAATTGGTAAGCTTGCAACACCAACTGCAACTCCTGCTGGATCAACATACTCAAGTCCTCAAACTATTGTATTAAATTGTGCAACTCCAGGCGCAGATATTTATTATTCAATAGAGTATTCTGATTATGATGAAATAAATCAATTATATGTGTCTCCTATATCGATTTCAGAAGATGCAACTATTTATGCACAAGCATTTAAAGTTGGTTATGATCCTAGTGCATTCATGATTGAAAAATATTTAATTAATGGAGTTGCAACTCCAATTGCAGATCCTCTTGGTGGAGTTTATACAGATCCTCAAATTGTAGTTTTAGATACGTTAACAAGCGGTGCAAGTATTTATTATACAACTGATGGTTCCACACCAACAACTTCAAGCACATTATATTTTATTCCAATACCTATTAATTTAACTACAATCTTAAAAGCTATTGCTGTAAAGGGTTTAGATTCAAGTGCAGTTATGACTGAAAAATATGAAATAACTGGACAAGTTGCTACTCCAGAAGCAGATCCAGTAGCAGGAACATATGTAGCTCCTCAAACTGTTGAATTAAGTTCAGCAACATTTGAAGCAAAAATATATTACACAACAGATGGAACAGATCCAAGTATGTTTAATGGCATTATTTATGTAGGAACTCCTATTGATATAAATGAGACTACAACATTAAAAGCAATTGCAATAAAACCTGGATTTGCAGATAGTAATATTTTTACTGGAGTTTATACAATTAATGTACCATCTAAAATTGTATTTCATACAGATGGATGGATTAGAGGAGACTTTGGAGGATTTACTTTTGCAGATGATTTATGTAATGCAGAAGCAAGTGCTGCTGGTTTACTTGGTACATATAAGGCATGGTTAAGTGATGATACTAAAAGTGCTGCAAGTAGATTAAATCATTCCCTTGGACCATATAAGTTAGTTGATAGTACTGTTGTAGCAAAGAATTGGGTTGATTTAATAGATGGTGACCTTTTTTCACCCATTAATCTAACAGCAGATGGTGAACTAACTAAAAATGATTATTCTTGGACTAACACCACTATTAATGGTAGTATAGCTGGTGATTCTTGTGGTAATTGGACTAATAGGTTCTGTGCTTTTGGAACTTTTGGTTTAATAGGTAGTATCACTGAAATGAATAATGATTGGACAGAATGGCAAGCAGTTGGATGTTGTCAAATTAAGGTTGGATTCTATTGTTTTGAGCAATAATTAATTAAACATAACCATTTAATTAATATAGCTCTTAGCAATTATTTTGTTTTTCAAACAAACCCCCAAAAGAAGTTTGAAAACAAAACTAGTTCTTTATTAAAATGATTTTATACACTAGTATATACGGTAAATCTATTACCTTGTTTCACAAAAGAAAAAAAAGGCAGAAAAGAGGAAGGAAGAAAAAGCACACTGTGATTCTTAAATATTACAGATCCCTGGATTTTTCTTCTTCCTTTATATTTTAAAAAAGAAACAAGGACTTAAACTTATTTTATTTAAAATCATCTTTCTTCTTAAATACACTTTAGTTAAGGGATATTAAACAAACACATCTTACCCTGGACAAACAGATAATTGAATTGTCCAGGGTAAAATATATAAACCCATCTATTCATTATATTTATATGGTTTATATATATGTTAAGAAGAATGGTTTAGAGAAATATTATTATCTAAGAATAGATAAAAGAATAAATGGGAAAAAAGTTGTTAAAGATATAGCTTATCTTGGCAATGATTTATCAAAAATAAACATTAACAATTTACTAGATAATAAAGTATACCCTAAAGAAATTAGAAAAAGTTATAGAACCATTACTAAGTTCTTAAATTCAAATTATTATATTCAAAAAGCAGAATCTTTAAAATTAAAGAAAAACAATTATTTAACTACTGATGAACAGGTTAAACTTGAATCAATTAAATTACACTTTGATTCTAGATTTAAAACATTAGATTTACAAACTCAAAGAGATATATATAATCATTTTATTGTTTCATTTACTTATAATACTACCTCCATTGAAGGAAATACAATTCCATTAAGCGGAGTTAGAAAAATACTTAATGAAGATAATGCAACATTAAAGAATAAAACACTAAGAGAAATATATGATCTTAGAAATACAAAAAATACATTCTTTTCTATACTTAATAAAACTGAGTTTAACTTAGAATTAATAATTGATGTACATAAACAATTATTGATGGATATTGACGATAGAACTGAATTTAGAAATTTTGATATTAGGGTAACCAAATCTCATTTCGATTCAACCCCTTATTTTAGAATATATAAAGAAATAGATGAATTATTTGATTGGTATAATAAATCAAAGGAGCATCCATTTGTAAAGGCAGTTATTTTCCATCATAAATTTGAAAGAATACATCCATTTGCAGATGGAAATGGAAGAACAGGTAGAACATTATTTAATTTCATGTTATTGAAATTTAATTATCCTCCAATAGTGATTACAAAGAAAAATAGAGATAAATATTTAGATACTCTTTCAATTGCAGATAAAAAGGAAGACTATAAACCATTAATAAGTTTTCTTATATCTGAGTATGAAACAAGTTATTGGGAAAATTTTATAGTATAAATAAGTAAACCTTATTTTAGGTAGTTGTTTTTATTAGTTATAAAAGTTTAGGATAATACTCTTTTCCTAATCAAAGCAAACTATTTAAAAACCATTTCTACTCATTTATTTATTATTAAATTATTAAATTTAAATAGGAGATTAATATGAGTGTTAAAGATCAATTTGTAAAACTTAAAGAAAATTGGTTATTAATTGTTATACTTCTTGTTATAGTGGTTATAGCATTACCATTACTTTCAGGAGTAGTATCAAACGCAGGAAGTGGACTTAGATATTCATCAAGTGATTATTCTATGAGTTCATCTTATAATCCATCATACAACGAAAGCTATTCAAAAATGGCTTCAGGTAATTATCTAAATAACACAGTAGACTTTGCACCAGGTGTAACTGATAGATTAATTACAAAGAATGCATCTCTTTCAAGTGAAGTTAAAAGAGGAACATTTGAAACTTCTCAAACAAAGTTAATAGATTCAGTAACAGCAATGGATGCATATTTACTTACAAAGAATTCAAATAGATATGGTGATAGAAAATCTAATCAATACTATTCTGGATATTATACAATCAAAGTTGAAACAAAGAAGTATTCAGCTTTTGTTGATCAACTAAAAAGTATAGGTAACGTTACTTCTTTTAATGAATCAACAGATGATGTTACAGGTAACTATACAAATCTTTCAAGTGAGATTAGCGCTGAACAAGAAAAATTAACAAGATATAAAGTTATGTTTGCAGAAGCAACTTTAATGGAAGATAAGATAACATTAACAGATAGGATTGCAGAAGAACAAAGAACAATTGATTATTTAAAATCAGCACTTGAAAACGTAAACAATCAAGTTTCTTATTCTACAATCAATGTTTCATTAACTGAAGAACAATCAAATTATGCAAATATTGCATTTGTTAAGTTATCAGACTTAGTAAGAAGCTTAGTAAACAGTTCAAGCTTAGTTCTTAGAATAATCTTCTTCTTATTCCCATTCGGAGTATTAGCTCTAATAATTTGGGGTATTGTAAGAATTACAAGAAGAAAGAGCGAGCCAGTTAAAACACAAGAAACAATTAAGAGAAGATAAAGATTTATCTTTTCTTTTTTCTTTTATTTTTATAATATAATTTCATTTATATACTTTTCTGTATATATAATATATACTAAAACAAACTAATTTTTAATTAAAATTAGAAAAAAAAGTATATTATTAAGTTTAGGTGAATTATTATGGGTTTAAGACCAGGACACTGTTATTGTAAAAATGTTAAGCAAAGAGCTTTTACTAGAGTAGCTAAGAAAGTACATAGAAAGAATTTCGTTGGAGGAATTCCAGGACTTAAGATACGTCAATTCCATATGGGTACTGGAGACAGACCATACACACACGTTGTTCATTATGTTACTTCTGAAAAGGTTCAGATTAGAGATAATGCTTTAGAATCAATTAGAGTAACTATTACTAGACAATTAACAAAGAAGTTAACTATTGCTAACTATTATATGAAATTAAGAGTATATCCACAGTTCTTCTTACGTGAAAATAAGCAAGCACAAGGAGCACATGCGGACAGAATACAGATGGGAATGAGCCAATGTCCTTTTGGTAAGGTTATTGGAGTTGCATCAAGAGTTAGAGTTAATCAAAAAATATTAAGTGTATTAGTTGATGAAGCAAACGTTCCAACTGTTGTAGCAATACTTGATAGATGTGATTCAAAGGTTCCAGGAAGAATGAAGGTTATTGTTGAAAAAAATGAAAGCAACTTTAAATCTGTTGGAACTGTAAAGAAGAAGAGAAGAATGATTAAAGATCAACAAGAAGAAGATCTTAAGAATGAAGCAGCAAAGGCAGCTGGAGCAACACCAACTGATGGTAAGACACCTGCAGCAGCTACAGGAAAACCAGCAGCAGGAGCAAAGGCACCAGCAGCAGCTGGAAAGCCAGCAGCTGGAGCAAAACCAGCAGCACCAGCAGCAAAAGGAAAGAAGTAATTCTTTTCCTTTTTATTTTCTTTTTCTTTATTCTATTTTTTAATTTGGTATTACCATGTTATTAAATGATATTATTATAAACTAATTGGTATATATAATATATATGATCATAAGATGGAGTCTTCATGCACAAGATAGGTTTTGTGAAAGAGCATTAATCTTAGGACTAAATTATGGAGACATAGAATATTATATTAAAGAACAAAAAATTAAAATTAAAGAAAAAGATAATATAAAAACAATATTTAATATTGATCAATTTGTATTAACAGCAATTAAAAAAGAAACTAAAGATTATATTTATGTAATTACATTGTGGGAAGCAAATGAAGAGGAAGTTAAAATATGGAATATGAAAAAGAAATAAAATGTCACCTTTGTAAAGGTAAAGCTGTATTAAGATCAAGAGAGATGAAATTTAATAATGGTGATATTACATTTAAAGATTCTCCTTATTATGAATGTTCTAAATGTAAAGAAGAGTTTGCAACCAGTGAACAGATGTATGAAATAAATGATAAAATACATGCAAAGTTTGCATTTAGAAGGCCAATAATTAATGCAGGTAGAAGTTTAGCAATAACTCTTCCTTCAGATATTGTAAAGGAATATAAATTAGATAAAGGTCAAGAGGTTAGAATAATACCTCAAAATAGTAAAAAAATATTAATTCAATTATAAATGAAAGGAAAAAAAAGATGTACTTATTTTTATTAGGAAGAGATTCTAGTTTATCAAAACTTGAACTATCTATTTATTTAGATAAAGAAAAAATTAATTATAAGATTTTTAAAGAAGAAAATACTTATCTCTTAATTGATTTTCTTGGTTATCAAATTAATTCAAATAAGATGATTACTGATCTTGGTGGAATAATTAGAATTGCAAATATTTATCACACTACAAAAACAATTGATGACAAACTAATTTATAAATTAGATTTTTTAAACAAAAAAAGCTTTAATTATTCTCTTTCAACAATTGATGTTGATGAAGATGAAATTGAAAACGTAAATGAAATAATAAAAACTTATTTTAGAGAAGAAAAAGCAAAAGCTGTTTTTAAGAAACCTAAACTATTACCTGTAATTAAAGGTAAAAAGAAACTTGTTAGAAGAGATATTATTAATCCAGACAACGTTATGTCTTGGGGTCTTTTAAAGAATGGATTTGAATTATTTATTTTAAAATTAGATGAAGAATACATTTTTGCAAAAACAATTGCTTGCTCAACATCTAATGATTATATATTTAAAGATAAGAATAGACCTATTAAAAAAGATCTATTTTCAACATCTTTTAGATTAACTAAGATTATGCTTAACATCTTAGGGCTTCCAAGTGGAAGAACTATTGTTGATCCATTTTGTGGAGTTGGTACCTTCTTGATTGAAGGATTAATTGAAGGTTATGATGTTATTGGTATTGATAAGAACAATGAAATGGTTGCTGGAGCAAGAAAGAATATTGCTTGGGCTGAAAAGAACTTCAAGATAGAAGGTAGAAACAAACTAATTATAGGAGATTCAACTAAGGTTTTCTTTAAGGCAGATGCTGCTTGCTTTGAACCATACATGGGTCCTTTCTTAGATGCTAGGCCTAATGAAAATAGAGTAAGACAGATACTTAGTGATATTGTTCCATTATACTCAGCTTTGTTTGATAATCTATCACTTAATCTTAAAGGGAAAGGAAGAGTTGTTTGTGTTCTTCCTGAATTTCAAACATATGATGATAAAGTTATTAGACTTCCAGAGAAAGTATTCCTTGCTCATGGGTTTAAGATAGTTCCCGGAAATGAATTATCAAGTAAGTTAAATGTAGTTAATCCTATTCCATACAATACACCAAGTGGATCAAAGATTTTAAGAAATATTTATATTCTTGAGAAGGGAGTAATGTCTGCACAAGAATTACAGAGATATAAATCAAACTCCACAGATGAAGAAATTTATTTAGAAAAGAAAGCTGCATATGAAAACAAGGTTGCAACAAATAAGTTTGCAAAGAACTTTAAATCCAAGAACATGATTGATTAATTGTTAGGGTTTAAAATGTATGTTATATTTGTTGGACACTGAATTTAATGTTTTGGTGAAATTATGAATGCTATTTTAAAAAAGGAGTATAATCGAACTTTAAAATGTTTAACAGAAGCCGAGATGGTTGCAAAGAAACTTGATAAAATAGATTATGAAATAAAGATGGGTAAAAGAAAATTATTAAATAATACTGATGCATTGGGTAAATATGCAAAATATATTAAATCAAAAAACATAATAAATTAGTGTCTGTGGTTTAAAGAGTGTGTTATATTTATTGGACACTTCCAAAGCAAATAATCTAGGAGAGAAGATATTTTATGAATAAAGGAAATAAATTTTTGATTGCATTTTTTTCATTAGTAATTTTTATAGTATTAATTTTAATTATTTCATCCATATTTAATAAAGGTGGACCAGTAAATGGGGACACTAACCTAATTTATGATAATAATATTCCAACCACAAGAAGTGATGATCTTAATTTATCTTATCTTGATAAAATGTACATAAACAATGATTACATTAAGGGTAATCCAAATGCTCCAGTAACAATTGTTGAGTTTTCAGATTTTCAATGTCCATTTTGTGTTAAGTTTTATAATGATACATACAAACAAATAGAAGAAGAATATATTAAGACAGGAAAGGTTAAGTTTGTTTATAGAGACTTCCCTCTTCCTGGACATCAATATGCAGAAGGAGCAGCAGTTGCTGCTGAATGTGCAGGTCTTCAAGGCAAGTACTATCAAATGTACACTCTTTTATTTACTGATGGAGTTTCAGGAAACAAGGATCAATACATAAAATATGCAAAAGAAATAGGAATAGATGAAACTATCTTTACTGAATGTATAAATTCTAAAGTAACCTATAACGAGATTAGTCAAGACTATAAAGATGGATTATTTTTAGAAATTATTTCAACACCTAGCTTTTTTATAAATGGAGAAGAAGTAATTGGTGCACAACCTTATGAAGTATTTAAGGAAGTAATAGATAGAATGCTTGCAATAAGTAAATAAATAAGTTTAGTTTATATATTTAATTACGTATAATAATATAATAATTCTAAAAAACAAGAGGAAAAAGAGAAAATATGGAATGAACATTAGTTATTTTTAAACCAGATGCACTTAACAGAGCACTTGTTGGAGAAATCCTACATAGATTTGAAAGAAAAGGACTTAAGATAATTGGAATTAAGATGGTACATCTTGATGATGATTTATTACATGATCATTATGCACATTTAAAGGATAAACCTTTTTTTCCAAGATTAAAAAGATTTATGCAAAGCACACCATCAATTGTTTGCGCTCTTGATGGATTAAATGCAGTTACTGTTGTTAGAAATCTAGCTGGAGTTACAAAGGGTTACGATGCTCTTCCTGGAACAATAAGAGGAGATTTCTCAATTTCTGGACAATGTAATGTAGTTCATGCATCAGACTCAATAAC
>JBAWVI010000037.1:0-9034 GCA_037147375.1 archaeon
AAGCTTGTATAATTTCTTTTTTTTTCAAACTTCCATTTTTAAAATTATCAAGCATTTTTAACATATCTTTATCTGAAGGGGTAGCAATATGATATTCTGGTCTTGTCATTAGGTTTATTGCTTCTTCAGAAATATTCTGTTTTTTATTTGAAGTTAATGTTTCTTTAATTCTTTCAAATACATTCTGATTATGCACATCAAAATCTACAGATTCTCCTTTATAATAATCCCTTGTTGGGGATTTAGGAATATATGTTATATTTTCAAATTTTGGTAATTCATTATATTCTGCATTAGTATAAAACATAATTTTTGATTTTTCATGTGCTACTTTTAGAAATCTTGCAACTTCATCTTCACTTGCAAAGTCACTTCTTACATCTGATATTACTAAATCAACATGCCTATTTTTTAAAAATTCTTGTCCATCTTTTGGATTTGTTACTGTAATTAAATCAATTCCAAATTTATCTAGTAAACCACTTTTTTTTAATCTAATCTTAAATAACAGACTATCGTTTTCGTTGTCTTCTAAGTGTAAAATTGTTTTTCTTTCCATTATAAATCCCATTTTATTATTTAATATTTTTAAATTTAGGTGTTTCTCTTATTTTTGTTTCTTTTTGCTTAGCTGGTTTAATTGCTTTAAATGCAAATGCATCTTGTTTTTTAAATTCTTTAAGTTTATTTACAATATCTGTATATTTATCCATTATATCATTCATGTGTTTTTGGGAATGGTTTCCTAATTTAATTGATTGCAATTCATTTCTTAATTCTTTAAATTCAAGTAAAGCTTGTATAATTTCTTTTTTTTTCAAACTTCCATTTTTAAAATTATCAAGCATCTTTGATATTTCTTTATCAAATGGGGTTGCTACATGATATTCTGGTCTTGTCATTTTAGTTATTGCTTCATCAGAGATCTTCTGTTTTTTATTTGAAGTTAGTGTTTCTTCAATTTTATTAAAAACATTTTTATTATGTATTGTTGAATCTACTGAATCTCCTTTATAATAATCTTTAGATGGATATTTTGGAATATAGGTTATATTTTCAAATTTTGGTAATTCATCATAAGTTGCATTAGTATAAAACATAATTTTTGATTTTTCATGTGCAACTTTTAAAAATTTTGCAACTTCATCTTCACTTGCAAAATTATTTTTAACATCAGATATAACTAGATCAATATTTTTATTATTTAAGTGTTTAATAGCATCTTTTGGATTTTCAACTGTAATTAAATCAATTCCAAATTTTTTTAATAAATTGCTATTTTTTAATCTAGCTTTAAATAACATTACATCATCAGGGTTATCTTCCAAGTGTAAGATTGTTTTTTTTTCCATATGTAATCCTTTCCAATAATTAAATTAATAATTGTTTTTAGTAAATATATTGCAATAAGATAAATATATAAATCGTACTATCTTATTATATTATAATTATAGGGGCTTGAATAAATGGATTCTAAACAATTTAATAAATATTTAGCAATTACAATTGTAATAATTTTATGTATAGTATTTATTTATAATTTATTACCTTACTTAAATGCATTTTTCGGAGCATTAATCTTATTTTTCTTATTTTACCCATTATATAAGTGGTTCACACATAAACTAAAGTTAGGCAAAGTACTATCCGCAATAATTATAATTGCGATTACTTTATTAATAATCATAATTCCTTTAATTTTTATTATAAATTCTGCAAATAATGAAATAGCCTATGTAACAACAAATTATGATAAAGTTTTATCAAAGATAAGTGTTATTGATGCTAAATATCCTGCATTCCACATAAAAGATACTATTAGTAAAAATTTACCATCTATTTTTACTTATGGTGGGAATTTATTAATTAACCAAATTAATAGTATTATAAAGATTATAATTATTTTATTTATAATGTATTGTATATTATATTATCTTTTTATATATCATGAAAAAGTGGATAGTTGGATTAAAAAATTTCTTCCATTTAATAAAGCAAATTCAGAAAAATTAGTTAGTAATTTTAGAAAAGTAACAATGGCGGTTTTAATTTCAACAGGCCTAATTTCATTAATTCAAGGTGTACTTCTAGGATTAGTATTTTTCGCGTTTGGAATAAAGGGTGCAATTCTCTGGGGAATACTAGCATTTATTGTTTCTTTGCTTCCGGTAGTTGGTTTACCTTTAATCTATATTCCGTTTTCAATAGTATATCTTGCAAACCAAAATTATTATGTTGCTTTTGGAATATTAATTTGTGGTGCATTAATTAACTTATCTGAATATTTTATAAGACCTATATTACAAAAACGTATTGGAGATATTCATCCATTAATAACAATTATAGGTGTAATTATTGGTATTGCTGCATTTGGGTTTATTGGTCTAATTATTGGTCCTTTACTTATTACATATTTATTATTAACCTATGAAATGTTTATGGAAGAGTATGTAAAAAAATAAAAATTAGCTACTTTCTTCAAATCATACAATAAGATAATATATTCACAAAAATTAATTATCATTTATTATATCTTTATTCAATAAGATGTATATATAAAATCGTACAAGTATATATTAGTTATATAGGGGCTTGATAAATGGAGTATAAACTATTTAATAGATATTTTGCAATAACTATTGTAATTATCTTATTTATTGTGTTCTTCTATTATTTATTACCTTATATAAATGCATTTTTTGGAGCACTAATTTTATTTTTCTTATTTTACCCTTTATATAAATTATTAACTACCAAACTTAAATTTGGAAAAGTTATTTCTGCAATAATTATAATAATAATAACTTTAATTATAGTTATTGTACCAACTATATTTGTTATAAAATCAGCAACTAATGAAATTAACAATATAATAAGTAATTCAGATGAAATCTTAGCAAAAATAAGTGTTGTTGACGCAAAGTATCCAGCATTTCATATAACTGATACAATAAATAAAAATTTACCTGAAATTTTATCTTTTGGTACAGACTTATTAGTAAATCAAATTAATACAATAATACAAATTATAATTATTCTATTTATTATGTATTGTTTATTATATTATCTTTTTCTATATCATGATGTTGTTGAAAAAAGAATTAAAAAATTTCTTCCATTTAATAAAGCTAACTCAGATAAACTAGTTAGTCATTTTAGGAAGGTTACAATGGCAGTTTTAATTTCATCAGGTTTAGTTGGACTTATTCAAGGTTCATTACTTGGTTTAATGCTTTTCATATTTGGTGTAAAAGGTGCTATTTTATGGGGTATATTAGGATTTATTGTTTCAATACTACCAATTCTAGATCTTGGTATTATCTATATTTCGATTGCAATTGTGTACTTTATTAATCAAAATTATTTTGTTGCTTTTGGGATATTAATCTGTGGTATAATAATTGGTTTGTCAGATTATTTTTTAAGACCTAGATTTCACAAAAAATTTGGGGATATTCATCCTCTTGTTTCAATAATTGGTGTAATTGTTGGAATTGCAACATTTGGATTTATTGGTTTAATAATAGGTCCTTTATTAATAACTTATTTATTACTTACATATAAAATGTTTATGAAAGAATACGTTAAAAAATAAAAGAGGTATAATTATGGGTAAACAAGAAAATAAGAATGTAAATGTACAGATTGCTGGTAGAATTGGAGCTTCATTAGTTGCACTTGTTGCAATCAATCTAATTTTTGCAAAAGATTATGCGTGGGTATCAATCTTTATTGTATTAATTATGGTTATCTTTGGAATAATTTTAGCTAGTTTTGAAAATAAGAAAAAAAAAGAAAAATGAAATGCCTAAAATTACATTGTAGGCATTCTATCTTTCCAAGCTACCATTCCAATAACTATAAAGTGAGCTATTAAGGCTAATATACCTAATATTGGAATAATACCAAGTATTGGTAATAAACTTAACCATCCTGGATAGTTTCTAAGTTTATATATTTGCCATAACCATATTATACTCATTATAGCAACAAATAGTGCTGCAAGTACATAGATAATCATTCCAATTATTGGTATTATTACTAAAAATGATCCAATTATTGGAATTATCATTATGAAACCCCATTTCCAATCCTTTTTAGCTAATATTGGAAGCAAGAAATAATTTGCTATAGGTATCCATGCAATCCATGCATTTTGATAACCAAGTTTTTTTGCAATTGATTGCCAAGCAAGTGCAGAATAGATGTAGAATGCAAGCATAATTATTAAAAGAAAAACAAATAAACCTGCAAATATTGCAGCATATGCACCCAATGGATTAAGGTTTCCCATAAGTCCACTTGATACTGCTAGTGTTGTTAAATCAAACATTTATATTCCTCCTTTTTTTTAAATTTATTAAATAAATAAAATTATAGAAAGAAAATTACTTCTTTCTATCTGACCATGCAACAAAACCAATTATAACAAAATGTGCAATAATTGCAATTATGTTAATAATAGGTATAAAAAAGAATGCAGGTGTTAAACTTAACCATCCTGGATACTTTCTCTTCTCATATATATCCCATGTCCAAATAATTACCATAAGGATAATAAATATTATTGCAAGCCAATAAAGTATCATTCCAATTATAGGCATTAACAAGAAAGGTAATAACACAAAAGGTAAGAAAATAATCAAACCCCATGTCCATTTCTTTTTAGCTAATATTGGAAGTAAGAAAAAGTTTGCAATAGGTATCCATGCAAGCCATGCATACTTATATTTTAATTTTCTTGCAATTGATTGCCAAGCAAGTGATTGATAAATATATATAGCAATTCCAAGTAAAATAAAAACAGTAAGCATGATAATAAACGCTACTCCTAATAATCCAGCTATTCCAGCCATATCTCCCATACTAAGGTTAGGTTCTGACATCATAGCAAGAGTTGTAAGTGATAACATATTTTTGCCCCCTCTTAAAATATATTAATAAATTTAGATATATTATAGATGGTTTATATTTAAATAGATTATGCTACTATATTATATATCATTTTTTGAATAATTAAGGGAAGCTATGATAGAATATTTAAAAACAACTTCTGATGGTTTAAAACAATTTAAAAAACCAATTAAAAATACTTGGATTAATCTAGTTAATCCTGATGATAAGGAAATAATACTTTTATCAAAGATAATTGGAATAAAAGAAGATGATTTTGATGATTTTAAAAATGATATTCAATCTCTTTCTGACAAAGAAGAAATTCCTATGTATGAAAAGAAAGATAATGGAAACTTATTTTCAATTATTAGAACTCCCCAAGAATCAACAGGAACAAGTGGGCAAGATTACATAACAATTCCATTAGGTATTATTTACTCAAAAAAATATGTAGCTACAATTTGTTATTCTAAAAACACAGTTATTGAAAGAATGAAATTAAAAAAATTTAATTTTAATGAAATTTATTTTATATTGCGTTTAATGCTTGCGTCTTCAAGATCCTATTTATTTTTCTTAAAAGAAATAGATAGAAGATTAAAAAAACTAGAGCATAAGCTAGAAGAAAGCCAAAGAAACACAGAAATGGTTGATCTTTTAGATATACAAAAATCATTAGTTTATTTTAATACCTCTTTAATTAACAATCATATTTTATTTGAAAGAATATCTAGATCTAAAATATTCACTGCAAAAGAAGATAATGAAGACATCATAGATGATTTACTTGATGAAAATAAGCAAGCAATTCAAACAACTCAGATATATTCTGATAACCTAACTCATACTTTAACTGTAATTTCTTCAATGATTTCAAACAATTTAAATAGGATTGTTAAATTTCTAACATCAATGTCAATTATTGTTGCAATTCCAACATTAATTGCAAGTATATATGGTATGAATGTAGGTTTGCCTTTTCAAGATAGTAAGATTGCATTTTGGATAGTATTATCTATGTCTATCTTATTTTCTACAATAATTGGAATATTCCTTTGGAGAAAAAAATTATTTTAATAAATTATAAATTAATGATATAGTATGAAATCAACTAAATCTATTCTTTTGTCTCCTGTTGGTTCATGGGATATGTTATCTTCTGCAATTAATGCAGGATGTAATGCAGTTTATCTTGGTATTAAAGGGCTTAACATGAGAGACAGTGGAGCAAAGAACTTCTCTCTTTCTGATTTGAAAAAGATAGCTTCCATTTGTCACTTAAAAAAAGTATTAGTATATTTAACAGTTAATACTATTATTTATGAAAATGAAACTAAAAAAGTTGAAAAGATATTAATTGCAGCAAAGAAAGCAAATATAGATGCTATTATTGCTTGGGATTTTTCAGTAATTTCTCTTTGTAAGAAATACAAGCTTCCAATGTATTTATCAACTCAAGCAAGTGTTTCAAATTTTGAGGCAATTAAGCAATATCATAAGCTTGGAGTTAATAGATTTGTTCTTGCAAGAGAATGCACGTTATCTCAAGTAAAAGAAATAACCAAAAAAGCTAAAATTCTTGATAAGAATATCCAGATTGAAGTTTTTATTCATGGAGCAATGTGTGTGTCTGTTTCTGGAAGATGTTTTTTATCTCAATTTCTTTATGGAAATGAAACTAGTGCAAATAGAGGTAAATGCATTCAACCTTGTAGGAGAAACTATATAATTAAAGATCCAGAAACAGAAAAAGAACTTGATGTTCATAATAATTATATTTTAAGTCCAAAAGATCTATGTACTCTACCATTTATTGATAAACTTATAGAGGCTGGAGTTCATATATTTAAGATAGAAGGAAGAGGAAGAAGTCCAGAATATGTTTCTGTTGTAACAAATTGTTATAGGGAAGCAATTGATGCATATTACAATCATAAACTTACTCAAGCTCTAAAAGACAAGCTTGTTTTACGATTAAAAGAAGTTTATAATAAGGGTTTTTCATCTGGATTTTATCTTGGTAAACCAATTAATGAATGGGCAGGAACATATGGAACTCTTGCAACAAAGAAGAAGAAGTATATTGCTAAGATATTAAACATTTACAAAAAAATAGGTGTTGCTGAGATTAAGCTTGAAAATGGTCCATTAAAGATAGGAGATACTATCCTAATTATTGGAAAGAATACAGGTGTTCTTGAACAAAAGGTAATGAGTATACAAAAAGATGTTAATCATCCTCTAAAGATAGCAAATAAAGGGGATGTAGTTGCAATTAAGCTTGATAAAATGATTGAAAAACAAGATTTAATATACTTATTTAAATGAGATGAAATTATGGGCTTTGATAGATTCATAAATATTGTTTTTCCAAGTGTTCATAATCTTAGGAAAAAAGTTGTTCTTAAAAATTATATTAAAGATGAATTTAAATACTATCCAGACTCAAAGGTTTTATGTGTACTTTGTCCTCCATGGCACATTTCAAAAGCAACAACATCAATTGTTCGTCACACCCTAAGAAGATATAAATATTCTTATTTAACCTATGATATTAATCCTGATTTTTTATCTCCTGATTATATGGCAACCAAGAGATATCTTAGAGAAATTATAAATAAGATACAAACAGATATAAAAAAATATGATGATAAACACAAGTTCATAGATATTCATATTGTTGGTTTTAGTTTTGGTTCTCTATATGCTATTAATGTTGCTAATAAAAATAATAAGATAAGTAAGGTTATTTTAATAACTATAGGTAATTCGATTGCAGATTGTTTATTTGATAGTATAAGCACTTCTGAAATGAAAGATAAACTATTAGAGCAAGGAATTACAAAAATTAAATATAATAATATATTAAAAGAATTTAATCCTGAAGAAAATGTTTCTGGACTAAAAAATAAAGATGTTAGAATAATTATATCAAGAAAGGACCAAGTAATAAAATACAAGTATGGATTAAAACTAATTCAAAAAATGAGGAAAAAAGGAATTAATCCACAAGTTGTTGATAACCAAAATCAAGGACATTATGGAACAAACATAAAGTTTCTTCTTTATCCAAATAAATTCTTATAAATTATTTAATCTTTTGTGTTACAAGAACAATTGATTCACTTTTTTGTTTATTAAATTTTGAAAATTCAAAATCTCCATAAACTTCAATAATCTTAAATCCATTTTTCTTTAAGCTTTTTTCAAGATCATAATATGAATACATCTGTGCATCCCAATTTTTAGTAATAACTCTTGGTTCTAAATATTGCTCTTGAATATAGATCTTTTGAGTATCATTAAGTATATCTCCTTTCTTTATCTCATATTTACAAAATCTAACATACTTCATATCTCCTGTACTCATTGCAGTGTCTAAAAATTCATAGGCCTGACATTCTTTTACCCAATAATCTTTATTAATTATGTCCACAATATAATATCCATTTGGATTAAGATTCTGTCCAACATTCTTTACAGTTTCATTAAATCCATCTTTTGTAACATGAGCAATTGCATTAAATAAGGTTATAACACAATCAAATTTTTTATTTCCAAATCTTGCATTTCTCATATCTTTTACATAAAACTCAGCTTTAGTTAATTTCCTTGCCTTTGCTTTCTTCTTTGCTTCTTCTATCATGTTCTTTGAAATGTCTGATCCAAGAACAAAAGAATATCCATTCTCAAGAAGATGAAATACCTGAAGTCCAGTTCCACAAGTAAGATCTGCAATACTCTTAATAGTTGGGTATTTTTTAAGAGTTTTAAGAAGAAAGTGATTCATATCCCTTACATCTTTCTCATCAAGTTCAAATATATCATAATACTTAGCAAAATAATCATAATCATAATCTTTTAACATATTTTATCATCTCATTTTATTTATAATCATTATAATCTAAAATATTAATATTTAAAAAAGATGTTTTAAAGAATATATCTAGACAATCTTTTTGAAAATTAAATTCATCATTATTAAAAAAGAATGGGTAATAATCTATAGTTTTTTCTTTAATATTAAAATATACTTGTTTATTTAATTTATATAAAAAAGTTTTAGTATCATATAAGAAAATTGTAATAGTGTTATATACAATAGTTAAATCAAAATTATGACCAAGTAAGACTTTCG
>JBAWVI010000038.1:0-8898 GCA_037147375.1 archaeon
ATACACTTTGATTTAGTGTTGCAAGATCCCAAGCATCTCCACTTACCCATGATTTTGTGTAATTAAATGAAGAAGTTCCAGCTTCTCTTGCAAATCTAGCACAATAACCTTGATATTCTGTTTTATCAAGATATTTTGATTTTAAGTAATCATCAGAATATGGAGATCTAACTGGAAGAATTCCAGAAAAGTTCCTTGTTCCTATTCCTGGTGTTGTTGGAGTAGTTGGTGTTGTGCCAGGTGTAGTTGATGCACCAGAATTAATTAAGCTTGGTGCTCCAGGAATTACACATGAATCAATTCTTGCATCATCTGGTATAGATCCACCAGTGAACTTTTCAACATTAATTATATACATTGCTCTCTTGCTTGCTTCAGATTTATCTGTTCCTGTTGGAACATTGAAATCAGGATTTTCACCAAGAGTTATCATATATAAAATATTTTTATTGAAAGTAATATTATTTCCAATAGCAACTGAATTAGATATTCCTGTTTCTCCAGTTTCGCTTAATGCATAGTCTCCAGCCTTGTTACCCATAACAGTACAAACAATACCTCTAACAAGACCTGTACCAAAGTTAGCCCATTTCTTTCCTGCACCTGGTTTTGTTTTTAATTTAACAGTATCTCCATTTGCTTGGATCTTATCTAAATCATCAAGACCTTGTATTGCATCATTTGAAACAAGCATTTCTGCAGGATTAGCAGGATTAATTCTTGCATTTGTAGTTACACTTGTTTTTATTGCATCTAATTTACCTTTAGCTTTACTTATTCCTGCAAGTTCTCCTTCAAGTTTTTTAACATTTTTATTTAAATTAAATTTAGTCCATGCTCTTGCTTTTGTTCCTTTCATTTGTGCAAGTTTATCATTAACTAATTTTTCACTTGCTGCTAACTGTTTAATTTGATCATCAATATTTTTGATCATGTCATCATATTCTGTTTTAGGAACTAAATTAATTTGATCAGTTGGATCAATAGCAGGAGTTGCTGGTGTGCCTGGTGTTGCAGGAGTACCTGGAGTACCAGGAACTGCAGGAGTTCCAGGTGTTGGTGGTGTACCTGGTGTGCCTGGTGTAAATACTGCTGGAGTACCAACAGTACCTGGAACATAAACAAACTTCTTTGCTTGATAACTTACTAATTTATTTTTTAAGCTTAAATTATTTGGAGGGAATCCTCCTCCACCAGTATGTGTTCCTTTCTCAATATATTCTGTTAAAATACTTACTTCTCCTTTTGATAGATTCTTGAATGCGTTTGGATCAAAAGTTCCACCAGGACTTACTCTAGCTAAAATATCATCAAACTCAGCTTCAACAGATGGGAATGCTGCATTAGTTATTGGTGAAGTAATTGTTCCAACAACTGGTTTATGATAAGTATATACTCCTGTTCCGTTCATATATCCAACATGATTTGCAAGTTGTCTTTCAAGACCAGGAACTGCTTCTGCTCCTGTTGCTGCAATTGGATTATAACTTGCAGGTGTGCCTGGAGTACCAGGTATAGTAATAGGAGCTGTTGCAGGAGTACCAGGAGTACCTGGAATTGCAGGTGTGCCTGGAGTACCAGGAATTGCTGGAGTGCCAGGAACTGCAGGAATTGCAGGTGTACCTGGTGTTGGTGGTATTATTCCAGCAGATGCAACTGTGTTTCCAGGACCATATAATGGAGTTGCTTGAGCTGTTCCGAGTGGAGTTGAATTCCACATTCTCTTTCCATCAAGACCACCAGCAGTTAATGAACTTATTCCTGCTGCGCCTGGAGTTAATGCATCACCAACTCCACCAATTATTCCATTAAAGAAAGAACCAATTCCATCAACTGCAGATTCAGTTATCTTTGCATCCTTTCCAAATAACCATGCTAATAAATATTTATCTATTGCTTGACTAATACTCATGTTTGTGGATGTGCTTACAAATATACTTAATGCAGGAATACCACATCCTATTCCACAATCAATTAAAATATCTTTTGCCCATTTTGCTTGACCTAAAACAGGGATCCATGCAATTATTGCATCAGCAGCAACTACACAAGCACCACAAGCAACCATACATGTTCCACCATATATACCAGCATTCTTTACTGCTTTTGTAAGTCTTGCGTCCTTTTCAGCTTTCTGTGTGTCAAGTGTACATCCTGCTTGCTTGTAATCAAAGAATAATGATGCTTCTGGATATTCTTTATTAAATTTAGATAATGTTTCACAGAACGTTTCTGTGTCTGTTGTATTATAACTTTTATTCCAATCAATTAATGCATAATAGGTGTATGGAATATCAACAGGCTTCTTTTCTATTTTTGCAATTGTATTTTCTGCATGCTTTAAGATCTCAATAGGAGGAACTGCACATGTTGTAAGTTTAATCTTTGCAATTGCTTGTCTTTGTGTATTAAGTTTTCCTGAATCCACATAAATACTTTTTGCAGTAATAATAATATCTTTATCTACAAACTGATTAATCTCAGGAACTGTTGTTGCAAAGCACACAGTAAAGTTTGCATCTTTTCCTTTTTCAAGTTCAAGTACTAAGTTATTATCATATCTATTTCCATTATACTTGAAATAAACTTGTAGATTTATAGGTGCTGCATAATTAATTTTAATAGTTTCAGATATTCCTGAAGTTATATTATAATCTGTACAACTTTCATTAGTTGTTATTTTCATGAGCTTATCATTAGCTGGATTAAACTTTAATTCTCCAGCAGCAATTAATTTCAAGATAAGTAAGCTATCTCCATTTTCACTAACACAAATGTCAGCCATGTCTTGCTTTGATAAGAAGTTACCAATAACTCTTGTTGCATCAGAGATTACGTTATCAGGAAGCTTCTTTTTATTATCAATTGCATATCTATCATTAATATTTATTTCAATTGTTTCTGGTTGTGGCATAGTAACAACTGTATTATCAAGATAGTATATCTTTGCAAGAGCATCTGGGTTTTCAGTTACAGCTCCAATCTTGATTTCAAGCTTATTATTCTTTGATGAAAGAGAAGTTGTTTTTGCATATCTTAGTTCATCACTAAATATATTCTTTGCAACACCCTTTCCAACATTTTCATCTCCAGTTAAAACTGTAAGCCAAGTATTAGCTGGTTTTGCTTTACTTAATTTTCTATCCCAAGGCATGTAATTTAAGAAGTTTTCAACCTTCTTATCACATTGAGCTGTTTCTTTATAATCTTCAATTAATACAAAGTAATATGCTCTATCAGGGAATAAATTTTCATAATCAGTTGCAATTACTCCATCAATTGTAACCTTGTATCTTCCACATCCTTTGAATCCTGAGCTTAGCATTATTTTATTTCCAGATGCGTATGCACCATAAACATCAGCAGGCATCTTATCAAATGGACTTAATTCAACCATGTAATTTTTAAAAGAATAATTTGATTTTAAAAGTATTTCATGTAATAAGTCTGTACTAATAACATCATTCTGTAAATAGAATGTAAATGAGCTTGGTGGACTTTTTATGTTTCCTAAATTTGAAACTGCACAATATCCTCTGCTTGCTGTGCTTGTACAACCAGTGCTAATTACTTTATTTGAATATTGAGCTGAAATAGATTTAACATTTAAAGATAATTCATCTATCTTCTTTAAAATTAATTCTCCAGCAAGGTATGCATCACAATATCCGTTTTGTCCAGTACATTCTGTGTTTGCAACAATTGGGAAAGTTAAGGTTCTTACTTCATTTACTTTTCCACAAACAGGAACTTCTGCGCTTGTTGATTGTTCCATATCTATTAACTCATCTTTATTTTCTGAATTAATGGTTATTGAGGTTAAGATCGGTTCTGATTTAGCATATTGTCCAGAGTTTGCAAGTTGTCCAATAAGGTTTACAGGCATTAATGGTGAACCTCCAAAGTTGTTTGCAGTTAATCTTAAAGCATATGTTGCAGTTCCATTAACAGGAATTGCAGAACCCATAATGTTTCCAGATACAGGATAAAGCATTAATGGATTATTACCAAATGTTTGAGTATAAAGATTATTACTTTTATCTATTCCTCTAATAATTATTGGTTCAGCACATGCATTTGTTAAAGTTACGTTTCTTGTTTTTGTTTCTCCAACATTTAAAGTATAATCAAGCTTGTTTGGAGCAACCTTTATACAATTAGGAGAAGATATTATAAAATAAATATTTACTTTTGTTGTAATTGGACTTTTAATTCCAACTGCTTTTCCAGTAATAGTATAATACATATCATCTATTGTTCTTGCATTAATCTTTACTTGGAATTTTAAATCAATTGGTATTTCTTTACCTGGTAATAATATAGCAACCTCTCTTGGATATTCAGTAACTCCAATATTTGCTGAAACTATTTCAGGATATTTACTTAATTGTATATCTGTTATTGGAATTTTTCCAAGATTTCTAATCATGAATCTACTTGAAGTAATTCCTGCTTCTTGTTCATTCATTTGTGAGATTGGAACATAGATTACTTGTGGAGCAACCCATAAAGCTTTTGAAACATCAAGTAAAGAAACATTTAAAGTTGTATTTGAAACTGTGTAATATGGATTTCTCCAAATGATTTCATAATTGTATGTTTTAATTTGTTTTCTTGCTTCTGGATTTTTAATATTAATTGTATATTCTGTTTCTTCTCCTGGAAGA
This sequence comes from archaeon, assembly GCA_037147375.1. Classification (GTDB taxonomy): domain Archaea; phylum Iainarchaeota; class Iainarchaeia; order Iainarchaeales; family CSSED10-239; genus JBAWVI01. The sequence continues at coordinate 4,668 of JBAWVI010000038.1, forward strand.
ATTGTAATTTGAGTTAAACCTATATCAAGCTTGTTGTTTGAACTTGATTTTATTGATTTAAGTTCAGGAGTAATTATTAATGTTTTATCACAATTATTTTGGATAAGTACAGGGAAATTATTTTCAGCATCAGCTTCAAGTCCAACATATGTGTCTATTTTATTTGGTGTGATTACTAAACAATTATTTGTTTGAAGTCCTCTAATAACTCTAACATTTATTAATTTAGAAACTTGTCTATTTCCAAATAATCCATAGATAGGTATTTTTCCACTAGCTGTTTTAAATTTACTATCTTTTGAAACTGTTGCAGTTGCAATGAATTCTCCATCTCCTCTTTTTGCAAATCCAATTGGACCTGCAACATCAACAGTTAGTGTATCAACTGGATCTGTCCAAATAACGTTACCAATTGTTACACTTGAAATGACAAAGTCACTTGTGTTCTTTAATTTAAAGGTTACTGAATCACTAATGTCTTCAGTTCCAAGATTTAAAAGAATCTCACTTGGGCCTGTAAGAATTGCATCATCTGCAACAACAAGCTCTCTTGAGTAAGGTGCATATCCATGTGCACTTACTATAACTATGATTTTATTAACTACAAACTTATTAGTAATATTATATTTACCATTCTTTCCATTTACTTTACTACCTTTAATTGAAGTAATGAACTGTCCTTTATCATCATTGATTGTTATAAGTGCATTTTCAATTGGAGTTCCAGTTGCTGAATCATAAACTTCAATGTTTAAAGGATCTCCATATGGAAGAACAACATCAGGATTAAATACAACTCTTAATTCACGTCTATCAAATATATTAAAACTAATTTTTTCTGTTCTTGCATTTATTCCTCCACCTGAATATTTGAAATTAACATATGATACTCCAAGTGCTTTTGTAACAAAGAAGAAATAAACTTTCTTTCTTACTCCACCTTCAAGAACAATCTTATCTTTTGTAATTGTAAATTCATTTGCGTTTTCAATACCATAATTAGATGGGAAAACTAAACTATCACCTGCAGAAATAAATGAAATGATAGGTAAGGTTGTAGATGTTTCTGCATCAATTACAACTTCTCTATTCTTTTCTGAAAATAAATTTAATTCAATTGCATAAATATCATTAGTTAGTCCAAAGAATTCATCTTTAGTATACTTAATTAAATTTGAATCTATAAACTCATAAGAAATACATAAGTCATTTACACAATCTAAAGGAACATCAAATAAATTAACTTCAACTTCCTTTGTGTCTGAATAAAGTGCTTGTTTTCTTGAGTTTGAAAATGTTTGTCCAAGAGTATCGTCTTTTGGATCTCTAAAATAACTTCTATCAATTAAATTCCAAGCTCTATATTTGAATTTTAATTTATAATTAACAAGCTCTGTTGCTTTAACTCTAACCTTAACTTGCTTTGAAGAAATAGATTGCTTGTCTTTCCATTCCATTTCAATCCATTTATTAATCTCTCCTTCTGTTCCTTGATTAATAATATCTGTTCCTTGATTACCAGGTGCTGGTTCAGGATTGTATGTTGTTGAATATTTAAATCTTGTAGAGTCTGCTTGGAAACCAGTTATTCCATAAGTCATGTTTTCAGAATCTGTTTCTGAATCTTCACCAGCTCTAATATGCACTCCACCTGCTGTTGCTCCTTCAGGGAAGATTACATCAAACACTAAGAAATAATCTTTATCTATTGCAATGTAATTTACTTTTTCTCCTCTATCATTTAAGATTCCAGTAAATTCAATAACAGGATAATTACCAATAGTTTTTGGTTTAATTGTTAAAGAAAGTAAGCTTCCTTCTCCTGCTGAAAGACTAGCAGTTGTTCTGTTTCCATTAACGTCTGTGTAGTCAACTATATAATCATTATAACCTTTAGTTTCAAACATTACTCCATCAGTGTTAACATCTGCATCATAAAGAACAGTTCCATCTTTACTTGTAATTGTTACGTGTCCATCAGTTATTCTTGATCCATCTTGATTTAATAAATCAAGAGATAATATTTTAGATGCATCATTGATTACAAAAATTAATTTATTTTCTTTTGTTTTTGTAATTGTAATATATTCATAATCATTAATATCTCCAACTCTTGCAAGAACTAAATATTGTGAATCAATCTTTAAAGGATAAGAAATTCCTCCTTGCATATCTACAAGTAATTCTTCTCCGTATGGAACTTCAAGTCCACTAACAACTTCATATAATCTTATTCTTGCGTTTGTTACAGGTAAGTTTTTACCATCAACTACAAACACATAAAGCAAAGCACTATTATCAACTGTAATTCTTTCAAGTTTCATTTCAACTTCATTAAGATTCTTTAAAGAAACTAAAGTGTTTGCACAAAAATAATTATCTGCACATGCAACAACATAAACGTCTGAATCAACAACAAGACCAGAGAAAGAAATGTTTCCTGCAAAATCAGAAGTATTAGAATCTATTTTTTGTCCAGTAGGTGTATAAAGAGTAACAATTGCATTTGAGATAGGAAGAACATCAGCTTTACTCATAACCTTAACTGAAAGATTTGTTCCACCAAGTGGAAGAGTAACTGTATATGATTCTTCATCATTTAAAATTCTATAAGATTTATTTTCATCACTTGTAACTGTTCTATATCCTTCTTTTGAAACTGTGTATGTAATTGTTTCAAGCATATCAATTGCAAGAAGAGCTTTTCCGTTAGCTGTAATTGCTTCATCAATTAATGTTCCTTGTAAATTAAATACTTTAACAGTTGCATCAGATAATGGTTGATTATCTTTATCTATAACAATAAATGAAACTCTGCTTTTTCCTTCAAAGAGAGCTGTTGATACACTAAGCTTAACTTCTTGTGTAATCATTTCTTCATTTAATTGAAAGTTTTCAATTTTACTATCTTGATATTTATCTGCTGAAATTATTAATGTAATATTTTTATTTTGAGGAACTCCTAAAGTTAGATTATATGCTGAATCCATAACTCCAGAAACTTCTTCTTCTTGTCCGTTAACTGTATATCTTGCAATAGCTGTTGCATTTGCAATTATTTTATTTGTTTGTGAATCAAGAACTCTAAGTCTTAATGTTCCAGGAACAACAACTTCATCAAACACAATTGTAATTATTTGATTTTTAGAATTAATTAATACTTCTTGATAATTATCTTGTTGTCCATCTTTAATAGCTGTTATCTTATATGTTTTTCCAACTTTTAGTTTTAATTTTAAAACATCTGCATTACTTATGTTTTGAGAGAAAGAAGAACCACTCTTTAGGTCCTTAAATGTTACATCAACATCTTGAAGTGCTACTCCATTTGGATCTTGAATAATAAAACTAACATTCATGCTTGAACTAAGTCCAAACACAAGTAAGAAAATAATTAAAAGAAGGATTGCTAGAAGAATAGACCCAACTAATGCAAAAGAAGGTATGCCTTTGCTTTCAAGATATTCATTAAGTTTATTTAAAGGAATTCCTATTCCAGAGACCCACGCAGAAAACTTATTGTATCCATTCTCAGCTTTAGTGTATACTTTTGAAAAAAAGTTTTTGTTCTCAGTATCTGAGGTTGCATCTACCTTTGTCTTTACCATATTTTTTCTTCTCTTTTATTTCCAGAATAAATATTATATAATTTTCATTAATATATAATATAGTTATATTTATATATCTTATCTAAATTGTTAAAGGATAATAAATATACTAGAAACAAAAAGATATTTAAATATTAACTTTTTACAATTAAGTGGGTAATTTACTAATTTTCTAAAAAAATAAGAAAAAATAAAGAGTTAATAACTCCTTATTTTGAATTTGAAACTCTTACTATTGCAACAATTGAAACAATTAATGCTGCTGGTCCAATGAATTGAACTAAGTTAACAATTATTGATCTTAACATTCCACCAATAACTGGCATTGCATTAAGTGATGTGCTCATTGCAACAAGTGAGATTGCAGCAAGTAAGAACAAAGAAATGTTTTTATCATCAACATTTAGTAATCCAACAAGAACACCTAAAATCATCAATACTATTGCAACCCAAGTTAAATTTGTTAATGATGGGATTATACCAAAGATGATTGCTATTAATATTCCTGCAAGAAAAGAAAATGCACCTAATTTTTGTAATTGCATAATTTTCTACCCCCGATAATTAATTAAATATTATTTTTATTTATTAATATTACTCACAAAAAGTTTATAAATGAGAGT
>JBAWVI010000039.1:0-8533 GCA_037147375.1 archaeon
AGATGATTAAGCATTGCTGATTCATAACCAAAGGATGCTGGAAAGGAAGAAGCATGATGTCCGAAATCAAGATCAACTTTAAGAGCAAGTCTTGCTGCTTTGATATCATCTGTTTCAAAATCATTTGTTTCTGTTAAATATAAAATAATTCCTTCTTTAAACTTGCTTTTCATGAAAAGCTTTCCTACCCTGTGTGTTATTTCTCTAGTTCCACCAAATCTTTGTTCTCCAAAATAATTAATTAATCCGTTTCTTTGAATTTGTGAAATACATTCTTCTGTAATTGATCTTATTTGTTCTTCTGATAAATCTTTTATTTGTCTAATTGTAACTATAAATTTATTGTCTTTTAAGTCTCCAATATCTATTCTATTCTTTGACCAAGTTGGATCATAAACCTTAATTGTTTTGAAATAAAATTTTTTTAATCTTTCTAGAGAGGGTTCAAAGATTGATATTCTTTGACTCGTTAGAGCTCTCTTATCTTTAAGTCCTGCATAACCAATTCTTTTTTTACTTGTATGAAGAAATCTTGACATTTGAGAGATTGCAACTGTTGTTGCAAGATTGTTTTTCTCCATAGTTACGTGAAGATAATCTTCTTTATCATTCTTTCTTGAAAAAATAGTGTCCCAATCAAGCTCAGGAAGAAGTTTATCTGGAAGATATTTAACTTCTGTATTGTATGTTTCTCCAATTTCAGAAACTATGAAATCTTCAGATATTTCTTTTATTCTTCCATTAATTGGAGATGTGTTTGTTATATATTTAAATTCCATAAGTTATCGATTTACCTAAATTTATACTTTATATCTTAAGAAAGCACCAAGTCCACCAAATGTTTCAAAGAATAGTTTTCCTTCTGGTGAATCCACAGAAATAAGTTCAACTTTTGTGCTTGTGTTTTCTGCAACCTCAACAAAGTAATCAAAGATATCTAATTCTTCAATTAATTCTGATTCCTTACTACATGAAGAGCATACTGCTTGTTCTTTCTTTTCTTCTTTTTCTGGATCTCTAACTATCTTATAATCTATAGTACCACAAGAATTACATTTGTACTTGTGTGCCATCCATGTTATTCCTTCGGAGAGAAGAATAGTATCTACTTGTCCAAGATCTAATGAAGTTAATACTTCTCTATAACCATATGTTGCAAGTTCATTCTTTGCAACCTTTTCAACAAACTTATTAACGATTGCTCTTTCTTTCATTACTCCTACTTCTTTTAGAATATCTCCTGATTTGTCAAGTATTTCCTTAATACCAGATTCATCAGTGTAGGATGTGTCTATTGTTCCTAGAACTTTATTTTTAATTCTATGATCAAGGTCTCCTGCTTCTAAAAACCAATTTTTAGAGTGACCGGGTCCACCAACCACAATTCCTTTAAGTTTTTCAACACCAACAAAAGATGCATTTACTTTTTCTCCAACTCTTTTGTAAAAGTCCTCTTCTGCTTTTTCTCTTAGTCTTTCAAAACGATGAGATGAATTATGAACCACAAGCCCATTTGCAATAAAGTTTTGGTTCTTTACAGTAATGTCTACCATTGAAGTATCTTTTGCTTTTTGAATGTGTATCTTATTTATTTTAACAGGAATTACTGGGTAATCCATTATTTTTTTTAAGTCTGCATATAGTTTTTTATCTTTGATTCTTTTTAATATTGAGTTTTCGAAAGTTGCTTTACCCATCATTCTTTTATTATTAAAGAAAGCACTAACTTTTGGGAATAATTCTAGATTATATCCTTTGCTTTCAATTAATTTTCTAATAATACTACCGGACACGATTATCTGTCTTGATCGTTCCATATCTGATTTCTTATTAATTACTTTATTTAAGACAAGTAACTTTTTGCTTGATGTAAATCCAATTTCTTTTTTAAATATATTTAATGATTCTTTTTCAGTAATAGATATTGTAAATCTATGATTGTCAGTATATGGATTCATGTGATTATCATATTCTACTAAAGAAGAAATTATTGAAAATCTTAATAAAACTAATTGTACTTGTTGAGCTAGTTTTTTATTATTTATACCAAAACCTATTCCTCTATCTAGATTAACATATCCTTCTGCATCAAATAATCCTTTTAAAAAACTTGCAATTACATAATTTGGAGAATATAATATCTTTTGTGGAATTAATGTATCTCTTGCTTTTTTAAGTTCAGGAAATTCTTCTTTAATTAGTCTTACAAGAGGCCTACTTGTGAATCTTAATTGATGATAATTCTTTATATCTCTAAATCTATAACTTGAGTCTACTGAAAAATAAGAATCAAATTTTTGTTTGTAGTATAAGGCCACATCTTTGCTTTGCTCAGAAAAAGTAATTCTATCTTCTTCAAAACTACCATCGCCTGCAAAATAACCAATGAATTGAGCGAGCTCTTTATCAAGTTTAGTTGGAAGCTTGATGTTTGTGTAGATTGTATTTATTGTATATTTTTTTAAAAAATTAGAATAATTTATTTTTAATTTATTACAAATCTGTTCTAAAAGCTCTCTGTTTGTATTTTTTTTACCTAATTCTATTGATGAAATTGCGGTTTGAGTTACCCCTAGTTCTTTTGCGAACACTTTTTGAAATAATTTTCTTTTTTCTCTTTCTTTTTTTAGTAAGTTTCTTCCTTCTTCTGTTATTGTAAATGAATTATAATATTTCTTTGAATCTATCATTTGAAGAGAACCCTTAACATCTATCTTCTCTGGCATTATAAGTGTATCTCCTTCAATTAGATATTCTGCTGCTTTTTCAATAACTTCAGTTCCTGTATGAACAAAGAAAAGGTGATCCTTACTGGATTGAATTTCAAGTCTTGGTTCTTTTGTAATTATTGTATATACTTCATTTTTCTTTGTGTTCCATTTATTTGAAACCATAGAGTCAAGTAGATTATAATTATTAAAATTAATTGATTTAACTTCTTGTTTCTTAGAAAGTTCTTCGATATCGATTATGTTTCCATTTGATAATTGAATAAATGCGTTTCTTAGACATTGTCCACCAGCACGTGATTTTCCAGGAACTGCTGATGTTTCGTTACTAAGTATCTGAATTGCTTTTCCTCTTAATAGAGCAATAGTTGCTTCTCTCTTATCAACTGCAATAAAACCATAAACCTCATCAGTTTCTGCCATCTCTTCAAGTGGAGTTGTGTGAAAAGCAGAATCACACCAATAAAGCTTGGTTGTTAATCTTTTTGGTGGAATTACTTCAAGAAGAGTTACATCTGATTTTGATGGATTTGTTGAAACGTCTCCTGAAAAAAGAACAAGTCCTGTTTCAGGTAACTTAAAATCAATTTGTCTTAAGTAATTAATTATTCGCTTTAAGGCTGCTTGAACGTTCTTTCTAGTCTGAGAGCTCTTTATGTTTGATGATTGACTTTGTTCATCTGTTAATTGCTTAGTAACTGAACTTCTGTCAGCATCAGGTGGAAGGTATACACTAATTAATTGTGTTCCTGTTCCACGGAACTTCTTAATCGCCTTAAGCTTCTTTTTTAATAATAATAAATTTGTTTCATCCATAAATATACCTAATTTATATATATAATATCTGTTACGATATATAGAAATAGCTATCCATTAATGATTTCTGTTATATAAAAAACTGATTTAACTTGATCATTATAATAATCATAAGTCATTCTTAAAGATTGATAAATAATAACATAATCATTTGAATTTTCCATTTTATTAACAAATGGTTCTCCAATCATGTATTGTTTATAGCTTGAGATTGCAACTTGAGGATTTTCTGATAACTTTAATAAAACTTCCTCATCTGTTGGTGCTTTAATTGTAATACCATAAACACCTAAAAATAAAGAATAAATAAATAAAACAATTATAAGTATAACTAAGAATATTTTTATTTTAGAAATTAAAGAAATCTTATTGGGATTTTTTGAGCTTCTATGGTGTATAACAGGAGCTACCTCTTCATTCTTTAGAATAATTTTTTTTGTAACTGCTTTCTTTTTTGTAATTTTCTTTTTCAAGTTTTCTCACTCCAAACAATTATCATAATCTTGACATAAAGATGCTTCTTGATAAGGGAAAACAATTGTTAGTTTATCTTTTATTTTATTAATTGAATATTTAGGAATAAATTTAGTTTCTGATTTATAAAAAATACATGCAAGGTCTATGTTTTTAATGTTTTTTTGTAACTTCTTTACTTTCTTTGCAACATCCTCTCCTCTATCTTCAAACACATCGTCAACTAAGAGAACATCTCCTTTGAGGTCATAGAGGCAAGTTATTGTATTATCAATAACATACTTATTGTTAATTACTTTTGCAGAAATTATTCCTAAAGGAAGTCCTAAAATTCCTGATAAGATTCTTCCTAGAAGAAGCCCACCACGAGAAATACAAATAACAGCACTGTATTTTTTATTAGAAGTAAGTATCTTCTTTCCAAGCTCAAGGCTTAGAGATTCAAACTCATTCCAGGATGTATAATACATATAATAATATACTAAACATAAGATATAAAAACATAATCAAAGGATGAAAAACAAAGTTTAGGCAATATCCTTTTAAATATATAGAAACTATATCTAATTATAATTAAGTTTAAGATTGGAGAAAAGGATTGTTATGCAAAAACCAAAAATAAAAATAGCACGTAAAAAACCTACATTTAAGGAAATTAGAGAAAAACTTAAAAAAATAAATACAACAAAAAACAAATCAGTTATAGAAAAAAGAAATGAAGATAGAATTAATAGGCAAAATAAGATTCTTGTTAGTAAACTTGATTCGTTGCTTGAAAAAAATGAAAAAGAAACTTTTTCAGAAATTATTAAGCAAATTAAGAATAAAAATATACATCCTAAACCAACATACACATCAGAAGAAGCAAGACTTGCACTTCGCGAAATTTGTTTAGAGTATGTAAAAGAATATAATCAAAGTCATGCAAGAGAGAAAAAACAAAAAACATATTTAACTTTAGATAGAACTGATCTTAATAACCTAAAAGACGAACTTAAGCGTAGATTTTATTTAAAATAAAACTTGGAGATGATAGTTATGAAACTAAAACCAACCTTTAAGAGTACATTTGGAAAACCATTTGGAGTTGTTGCGAGAAAAAAAGGAATAATTAGAGTTAATGAAAGGTTAAGTAAATTAAAAATAGAACCAAAAAGTAAAACAATAAAAAGAGATTTAGTTAGAAATAAAAGACAAACTCTAATTTTAGAAAAAAAACTAAATGAAATACTTATTAAAAATAAAAAGGAACAAATATCAGAATTAATTAATAAATTCATAAAAGAAAAAAATCAAGGAAAAGAAAATAAATTCATAAATGAATTTGTACATTCACACATACTTGAAGTTACTAGAGAATACATTAAAACCGCAAGACCAAAAATAGATGGAGTGGATTATCTCACAGCTTCTGATATAAACGCAATAATTAGAAGAATTATTAGAAAAGTATAAGATTACAAGAAAGATTCTATATCTTTCTTTTCTTCTTCTTTTCTTGTTTCATAACTTCTTGCAAGACCACTTAAGGTTACATCAAGAATTGAATCTTGGGATTTCTTTTTTCTTACCTTAAAGAATACAGGATAATTGCTTGCTTCACCAACAACAAGTGCTTCACCTACACGAAGAGAAGTTATCATCTCAATTGATTTACTATCAAGTCCTTCACTTGATTCACCTATGTGCTTTAAGTCATAAGGATTTGTTATTCTTAAAATAATGTGTGTGTTTGCTTGCGATAGAACTGTTGTCGAAAGTCTAACTGGTCTTTGAGAAATAAGACATAAACAAGCACCAAACTTTCTTCCTTCTCTTGCTATCGTTTCAAGAATTCCTTTTGCAAGAGCTCTATCCTTTTGTGCCATCTCTGGAGCAAACTGATGTGCTTCTTCAACTACAAGAAGGAAAGGTGGAACTTTTTCTTTGTTTACTCTTCCATGGAATAGTTTATGAGCGAAATAAAAAAGAATTAATTGTTTCTTCTTTTGATTAATCTCATTTGATAAATCTAAGATAGTTAGCTTACCTGGTTGCACAACATCATAAACACTTGGAGAATCAACTTTACCAAATAAATGTAATTCAGTTAACTCATATAATGCATTAATTAGTGGTTTTGAAATTGTATCTTTAATGTCCGATGCTTCAATTTCTTTAATTATATCTTTTAAATCAAAAGGACCTGCTCCGTGCTTTTTATCTTCAGTTAATTTCTTGATTGCAATTGAGAGTTCTCTTTTTTGTGCTGCAGAAAGAACTGTTAAAAGATTAGATAGAAAATGATCCGATAAACCAGTAACTCCAATCTTAATATCATTTGATTTAATTTTTATTGTTTTATTTGAATAATCTTTTTTTTCTTTATCTTTACAAGGTTCTGAGAAATTTGAATATTCTCCATGAGTATCAACTAAGAATACTGCTATTCTTCCTTTATCTTCTGGTCTATCTAAAAGTTCTTCAAGAATAACGCTTGTTAAATAACTTTTTCCTGCACCTGATTGAGCAAGAATAGCAAGGTGCTTTTGAAGAAGACGATCAAGATCGAAAGTTACTTGAAGAGATGGATTTTCTATCTCTCCTAAGTTAAGTCCATCTTCTTTGAAATGTAAAAACTTTGTGAGAACATCTTTATCACAAACTTCAACCTTATCTCCTGGTGAAACTGGAAGAGTTGATCTTGCAAATCTATTCTCAGTTGTAAGAACTCCAAGAGGCTTTATTATTCCTTCCAGAAATTCCCATTCATTTGCTGGAAACTGTTCAAAGATATTTATGTTATTAAGTTCAAATTCTTTAATTGATTCATTGTTTTCAAAATATCTATTTCTTTTTAAAACATCTACAACTAAACCAATTAGTTTTCCTTGAGAATAGTTTATTTGAATGTATTGCCCCTTATGAACAACCTTGTTTATGCAAACAAAACTAATCTTAGAAGTAGATGGGGAATCCTCTGTTGATATTACGATTCCAAATTCATTTTCTTGCATATTTTACTACCTTTAAGTTACATGTGTGCTAATTGCCTTTTTATTGTTTGATTTAATTTAAGTTTCATAATTTTATTTTTATGTTGAACTTCTCTTTTTCTGTGCTTTGGTAAGATTGCTTTTCTGAATTTATTTAGTTCAAATGGCTTTTCTGATAAGGATAAATTATTAAGATAATTTATCTTTGATTTAATTCCAAAATATTCTAACCTATTTTTAATAGCTTTTCCCCAAGTTGAAACACATAATCCTCTATACTCACCAAATGCAGAAATACTTATTTCTTTGTTTAATTTATTTAAAAATATTTTATTCATGAAATTAGGAGTTGTTATTGCACCAGGTTCAATTCCTTGATTTGGATCATAATTACTAAAAATTACTCTTTCACTTAGCTTATCTTTTATGAAAAGATTAAATTTAGATAATAGTTCTTTTTGTTCCTTAAGTGTTTCATTAAACCGTTGCGCATTCATTTTATAGGTTTCAAGTGTCATTTTATTTGAATAATTTTCATATCCTCTTAATTTTGGTTCGAAAACAATCAATATAGCATCTTTGTTTTCAGAAATTTTATTTATTTGCTTACCATAAATTCCTAGAGTTTTTTTCAAGATATCATTTGTACGTTTATCTCCTAATTTAATCTGTTTTATTATTGGATTTTCACGAGTGTCATTAATTACTTGTCTTAAAAAACCTCTCATAATTATTAAATCGTATAATGGATGAACTAATAAATATATTTTATTATATTTCTCGCCCATAGTTTGTTACCTTAATTTTATTATTTATCTTATATAATTATTTCTTGTTGGTGTTTCATCTTTTGGAGGTTGATTCATCTTCTCTATATCTTTTGCCATCTTTGAGAATGATTCTTCAATCTTTTTTGCACTTTCAAGAATTGATTTTAAGTCAAGCTTTAAATCTGGAAATAATTTTAAGGTTATCTCAAGTATTTCTTTTGCAGATGCTGGATCTCCATAAGTTAGCTTACTGTCTGTTTCTCCCATTAAACAAATACTAGATATCTTGTGATTTTGATATGCAACTCCAGGAAGAAGACCTGCAATTCCAGAAATAAGTGTATCTTTATTGTCTTTATCAAAATAAATATTTGTAATCTTCTTTTTTTCAAAATTTGTTTTTGTTTGTTCATCAGATGTTACACAAGCAACCTTTGGCTTTGCTTTCATTCTTTGATCTCCAATGTTAAGTCCAGCAAAAGTATATATTTCTTTTATTCCTATTTTTTTTGCAAAAGAGGATATACTTTCTGAAAACTCATAATGGTCTTGTGAGTTTGGAACATTTCCTAATGCTGGTTGAACAGGACCAACTAAAAATAAATAATCTCTAGTTTTACTGGAATAAATATATATTTCATCATGAATAATTTCTAGAATTGAATTTTTTGCATGAACTGCTGGTGGAAATGAATCTGAATAAACCTTAGCAAAAAGAGTTGGCTTAGGTTTAAGTTAACTAACTAGATAATCAACAGCAATCTTTCCA
>JBAWVI010000040.1:0-8372 GCA_037147375.1 archaeon
AAAGGATCATACAATGTTTTTGTACAATCTTGATGAAGCAACAACAGCTAGAGATTCATACACATCTGATGAAATAGACGGACATTCATTATATGTTAAGTTCTATGAAAGTACAGTAGCTTCAGACGCTAATTTCACAGTACAAATAGATGACTCTGATGGTAAGTACTTAATAGGCGGACAAGGAACAACTCCAACATGGGGAACTACAAATAACAACTATTACCTTGCAACAAATACAGTTAATTCAAATTCTACATACGGAATATACTATAATTTAAATATCCCTTACTATAACAATGAGGAAAAATATGTATCTTACAGTATGTTACTACAACCACAATCAATCTCTGCTGGTTTAACTGGAGATTTCAACAAGGTTAAGACAGTTGCTATGGGTTTAAAGGATGCTCAAGCAGTAAAGCCTATTGGAGACACACAATATACATGGAACATATCTGGTATTGAAACATCTGGTAAAGATGCAACTGCATTCCAAGATAATGGTGACTTTGTAGGAGATAGAAACGATAGTACAACATTTGCTTCAAATTATGCAGCAGATTCATTTGAATCTATTGTAAGAATTGATGTAAATAATGCTACAAACACACACATCTACGCATATTATGATGCATACACAGGAGATATGGTAACTCTTTCAGATAATGATTTCACTGACACATACAAGCAAGTTGCTTACTCAGATGGAACAAACACATTCAATTTATCTGATGAAGGAAACGATACAGATCTTGAATTCGGTTACACAACATACGGTGCATACGTATCTATCTTAGATGGATATGTTAATATGACACTTCCTGAACAACAATTAAAAGGACAAATCTTCATAGGTGGAGGAATTTCATCTGAAACAACACTTAATGGTGGAAATGTTACTTTAACTACTGTTGGAACTGTTGTTACAACTGAAGATGGAGCAATGTCTGCAAAATTAGTTTCAAGTAACGTTATAGGCGGAACATCTGGAACAGCAATAACTCCAGCTGCTTGGAATGTTGGAACTAATAGACTTGTTTACTTAGATAATGAATCACCAGCAGGTAACATGATCATCGTTGGTGGATTTGTTGTAAACACTCTTGCAAAGACAGTATACGGCCTTGAAGACAAGCTTGTTCAATCAGGTAACTACGTTGTTGGAAGAGCAACTAACGGAAATATCATAGTTGCTGGAACAGACGCTGTTGACACAGCTTCAGCTGCAAAGGAATTAATCGCAGCAATCGAAAACATGTAAATGTTTGAGATATGAAAAGGATTAAACCCCTTTTCCTTTTTTCTTTTTTTTTAAATTTCCCTTGAGACGTAAGTCTAGGCTCTAATTATTTTTCTGATTATTTTGGTCAATAGCTTGATCAAAAGCAAGTGGGTTTTGTTCAACAGGTTGACCAAATAAAGACCTATATTCACCTGTTTTTAATCTGATCTTAATTAAACCACCCTTACTAATTTATACATATTACCAAGTTGACTAGTGAAAAATAGCTAATTATTAACTAGTGCGCTAGTTAATTTAGCGATACATATATATATATCCTTAGTTATATACTATATATGGAAAGAAATAAAATAATCCAACAGAACCCCTGGTGGGGAGAACAGGATGATTCTGATCTTTTACAAGTAAGTAAATCTAAATTTAAAATAGATAGAATAAGTTTACAGGTAGTAAAAGGAAAAGTATATCTAATCAAAGGACCAAGAAGAGTAGGTAAAACAATATACCTAAAACAAATTGCTAGAGATAATAAAGATAGAGCACTTTATATTAATTTAGATTCTTTTTCAAACACAAAACCAAATGAATTAATAAGAGAAATAGAATCATTTATTAATCTTAAAAAAGATGCAATAATACTTATAGATGAAGTCCAAAATTTAAAAGATAATTGCTCATTTTTAAAAGCAATGTCAGATTTAAATATATTAAAAGAGGCAACAGTCTTTGTAACTGGTTCTGATCCAAGAGCAATAGAAGTATGCAAACAAAAATTAATTGGAAGATCAGAAGAACAAAGAATAATGGCTCCACTAACCTTTAGACAGTTTTTATTAAATATAACAAAAGAAAATAATCTAAAATTAAATAATTCATTACAAAACACAATATCAGTAAAAGATAGTAATAAAATAATAAAAGAAAAATATTTATTATTAGAACCCCATACCATAGAAATAGAAAAATATTTTGATATATATCTATTAACTGGTGGTTTCCCAGAAACTATTAATTGTTACCTAACAAATAATACAATAACTAAAAAGTACTATGAAGACTTAATACAGAAAATATTTGAAAAATTAGATAAACAAAAAACAATTTCTATTTTAAGAATACTAAACAATAGTTTGTCTAATTCATTAAAGTATTCTACTATATCCCAAAAAGCAGAGTTATCCCCAGATACTGTTAAAAGCTATTTATTTGATTTAAGTGAGTTACTATTATTATTCGAAGTTAAAGAAAAACAAAATGATCATCAAAAAAAATATTATTTTAAAGATCCATTTATAATCCACTCAATAAATTCATATTATTCTAATTTAGATCCATTTATGGAGTCTATAAATTATATTTTAAATGAACAAACAAAAGGTCAATTAGTTGAAAATGTAGTTGCTGGTCATTTACATAATATTTATTTTCACAATTTACAATATTTATTTACAAAAAATAAAGAAGTTGATTTTATAATGTATAATAAAGCAATAGAAGTAAAATATAGGGCTAATATCGTCGCTCCTAATAAGATCGCAGGAGATCTAGAATATTTATTACTTACTAGATATCCTCAAGGGCTAGTTGATATAGAAAAAAATAATACATTAGCAATACCTGTAAGTTCATTTCTTGCTATGTTAGAGCCCCCAATTAATTTTTTATAATTTTTGATATCAGTGACTTTACTGATAAAAGGCTTCAACTTTTTTTAAATTCTCCTGAGACGTAAGTCTAGGCCCTAATAACATCATAGATCTATTTAAAAGGATAACTATTAGTATGTTATATACACCTAACATATTATTAATAATATGTTACTTGCACATAACCAACTATAATGTGATATTTTATGCGAGATATTATGTCTTATAATCAAAATATTTTAATTTCACAAAACCAATGGTGGAAAGAACAAATATCTATTGATTATAAAGAAAGAGATGAACATCTAAAAATATTACAATATTTAAAGGAACCTCAAATAATAGCTATAACAGGAATTAGAAGAGTTGGAAAAACAACAACCTTATATAAATTAATTGAAAAATACATTTTAGAAGGCTTTAATAAAACAAGTATTTTATTTGTTTCTTTTGATGAACTTAAAGAAGAAAAAATAAGAAACATAATAGAAGATTATTGTATATTACACAACAAAGATTTATTCAAAGATAATTTATTATTTTTCTTTGATGAAATTCAAAAAGTTAATAATTGGGAAGATCAATTAAAATCAATATATGATGAACATAAACTAAAAGGAAATATTAAAATATTTATATCAGGCTCAGAATCTCTATTTATAAGAAAAAAATCAAAAGAATCTCTAGCAGGAAGAATATATGAATTTAAATTAAATCCATTATCCTTTAAAGAATATTTATCTTTTATAAATTATAATTTCGATAATATTAATCTATATAATAAAGAGTTATTGCAAAAGTTTAATGAATATATTATTTCCCAAGGATTCCCAGAATTAATAAATAAAACAAATAAAGAAATAATAAAGAATTATACTTCTGGAATTATTGAAAAAGTAATATTTAGTGATATTGCAATTCAGTTTAAAGTCAAAAATCCATCAGTTTTAGAATCAATAGTAAACATAATCTCAAATGAACCTGGGCAGATAATAGATAACAATGGTTTAGCAAAAGAACTTGGAATATCTAGACAATTAATTTCAACATATTTAAAATATTTGTGTGATTCCTTCTTAGTTTTAAAATTATATAACTTTTCTAAAAATCAAAGAAAATCAGAAAGAAAGCAAAAGAAGTATTATCCAATTATTTTACCAAATCAATTGGTCTTTAGTGATGATTATCTTATTAAAACAAAAGTTTTTGAAAGTATTATTGTTAGTCAATTAGAATCTAATTTTTTTTGGAGAACTCCTCAACAAAATGAAGTGGATATTATATTAACAAAAGATAATAAAATAATCCCAATAGAAATAAAATATGGTAAAATAGAAACTACAGGGCTTGTTAAGTTTTTAACAACTTTTAATTTAGATAAGGGATATATAATTAGTTATAATGAAGAAAAAATAATAACAAATAATGTTAAAATTAAAACTAATTCAGGCATAGTTAAAGACGTTAAGAAAACAATTTATGTTATTCCAGCATATAAGTTTTTGCTTCTTAAAGATAAATATTTATCAGGATAAAGAATGGTTCTTTAATGAAGCTTGGCCAGCTACCCCCCCGAAAGGAATATATTTACAATTTACACTAATATATGTGTGATTGTACATGAATAAGGAAATTATATCTGAAAAAAATAGCTTTTTACTTTATAAATCTCCTACTGGAGAAATAAAAATAGACGTATTTTTACATGATGAAACAATTTGGTTGACCCAAAAGAAAATAGCAGAATTATTTAGTGTAGAAACAAATACAATTAACTATCATTTAAAAGAAATTTTTAAATCAAAAGAATTAGATGAAAATTCAACTATTCGAAAATTTCGAATAGTTCAAAAAGAAGGTTTAAGAGAAGTAGAAAGAGAAGTAGAATTATATAATTTAGATGTAATTATTTCTGTAGGATACAGAGTTAATTCTTCAAAAGCAACTCAATTCAGAATTTGGGCAAATAAAATTTTAAAAGAATATATAATTAAAGGATTTGCTATAGATGATTATAGATTAAAGAATCCAAATTATTTTATAAATGATTATTTTAACGAACTTCTTGAAAGAATAAGGTCAATTAGAACTAGTGAAAGAAGGATTTATCAAAAAATAACAGATATTTTTGCAGAATGCAGTATTGATTATGATTCTAATTCTAAGATTACAAAAGATTTCTATGCTACAGTTCAAAATAAATTTCATTATGCAATTACAGGAAGTACAGCTTCAGAAATTATTTTTAATAAATCAGATGCAAAAAAAGTAAATATGGGTTTAACAACTTGGAGAAATGCACCAACTGGTAAAATTTTAAAATCAGATGTAATTATTGCTAAAAATTATCTTCAAGAAAAAGAGATTAAACAACTCGAGAGAACAGTATCTAGTTTTTTTGATTATATTGAGAGAATTGTGGAAAGTAAGAAACTAATGTATATGGAAGATTTAGCAGAAAGTGTTAATAAATTTTTAGAATTTAATGAATATAAAAAGCTAAAAGATAAAGGTAAAATTTCTTTTAAAAATGCAGAAAATAAAGCAATCAAAGAATACACTAAATTTAATAAGACTCAAATAATCGAATCTGACTTTGATAAATTTTCAAAGCGTTTATTAAATAAATAATATATTTTAATGATGCTTGGCCAGCTACCCTCCCGAAAAGTATATACACGACCATTTCTATAATATATCTGATGATTATACGAATGATAGGAAATAATTTAATTACTCAGGAGAACATAAAATATAAAATTTATAAAATCAGAGATACCCAAGTTATGCTTGATAGAGACTTAGCTAACCTATATGAAATAGATGCTATACGTTTGCGTGAGCAAGTGAAAAGAAATATTGCAAGATTTACAAATAAGTTTATGTTTCAATTGAATCTTGTTGAAATTGATTTCATGGTATCACAAAATGTGATACCAAGTTTAAAGAAGTTAGCTATCTTGTGATCACAAATTGTGACCACAAATTTAGGATGGGATGGGGTGCCTTACACCCCTTAAATTTATAGTCTAAATGCAACTCATTTATAAACCTTTAGCACCACAATATAATTATGCAACTAACAAAGAATGAATTAAGTTGTTTTTTAGAGATTTTTTCAAATAAACTTACTCCAAAGGAACTATCAAGCAAATTTAAGAAAAGTAAATATCAAATATATAGATATATCTCTAATCTACAAAAATTTGGTTTGATTACTAAACTCGAACATAGATACCTAGAACCAAGTAAATCAATTCATGCAATTAAACTTGGATTACTATTACAAAAACATCCAGAGATAATACACATATTATCTGATTCTGGATTAGATGTTCTATCTAAACTTCTAATACCTCTAACCATTAATCAATTATCTCTAGAAACTAAATTAAAATCAATAACAATATATAAAATTATAAATAATGCAAAACAAATGTCTATTGTAAGAAAAGAAGAAAAGAAATATTTAATTAATAAACTAATTTGGAAAGACTTATATGAATTTTTAAATGAATACAATACATTTAATCAAACGATAGATTCTCGTGTACCTGTTAGTTCAAAAATATATTATTCTGATAAAAATGAAGTTATTTTTTCCACATTAAAAGAATTACCAAATTATAAAAAAACATCCTTTTCTGTTTTTGTAAACTATGGTTTAGATTTAGGATCAAATACTTATTATTACACAACCAAACAAAAAAATACACAAAACATAGATGAAGTTGTTTTAGATACTTTAAAAGTATTAGAAAAGGATATGGATTATCATGATTTAATATACTTATCTTTACTTTATTTAAAGTATAAACCAAAACTAAAATCAATCACACACCCAATACTTGAAAACATTAAACTAATATTAACTGGTCTAAAAATAGATAACTATCCAAGTCTAATTGAAATAAAAGAAAAAGCAGAACAATATAATATAAAAATAGATTAATAATGATAGATGATATAATTCAAATAGATAATCTATTTCAGGAAATTGATTTGCACATAGATGCTAAAGTTAATATCTATCTTATTGGTGGTGTAGTTTTATTAACTAGAAATTTAAGAAAAGTTACTAAAGATATTGATGCAATCGTTGCATCAAAAAAAGATTATCAAATATTAAAAACAGTATTTACTAAATTATTGTTTACTGAAAGTAAACCAACAAAAGAGTACAGTCGTCTTAACTTAAGTCAAATATTTATTAGAAAGGATTATAGAGTTGATTTATTTGAAAAGGTAGTTTGCAAACAACTCGCATTAAGTAAGAATATGATTTCTCGTGCTAAATTATACAAAAAATATAATCAAATATCTGTGTATTTTTGTTCAGACGAAGATATTTTTATATTTAAATCAATTACTGATAGGAACGGAGATGTAATTGATTGTATTGGGCTTGCAGAAAAAAGAATAGATTGGAAAATAATACTTAATGAAATAAAATATCAAATTCAATTAAGTGGAAATGAAATATGGATAACCTTCTTTGAAGAGAGATTAAATTTAATGGAAGATAAAGGTCTTGTTATTCCAATTATAAAAGAAGTTAGAAAGTTATCTGAAAAATATTATCTTGAACTTGAAAAGCAATTAAATAATAAATAAGGATACTATGCATTTTCCAGACGTCTGGAAATTTGTAGTCATTTATTAGATAATTATTTTATTCTAAATCAGCAGCAATATCGCTTGCATCTTTCTTTTCTTCGTTTATTCTCTTAACTATCTTTGGAGTAAAGGAATCATGATACCATTTCTTCCAGATTGTTGTTATATCATTGTAATCTATTTTTCCTTTTTCTTCAAGATAATCTTCTTTTAAAAGAAGTAACTTGTTGTGAGCAAATGCAGTGTTTTCTGCTTCAAGTAATTCTATACAATCCATTTCGTGTGCAACTTCTACTTGATATTCCTTTTCAGTTGCAAGCATCTTAATATTATCCCAAACCTCTTCTATTCCCATTCCTGAAAGACGACAGATTTTTGAAAAGAGCTCAGAATCCTTAAGTGCATCCTCGTTTAAGATTAATGCATCTTTTCCAGCATCATACTCTAAGAGATTTAGAAGACCACCCTCAGCATCAGGATCTTTATTCCAATGCTTTCTAACTTCTGTTATTTGAACAACTCTACGGTGGCTCTTAAGTGAACCTTTAAACCTAATTGGCTTTGCAACAACAACCAAGTCTGTTGCCTTAAATGAAGTAGTAGGCACCCCTAAATCATTAACAACTCTATCCCATACAGCATAAGCAGAGTCAGCATGTATTGTTCCCATAACAACGTTACCTGCTGCACCAATTCTCATAGCTTCATATAGTACTTTAGCTTCCACAGATCTAACTTCACCAACAATAAGCGCTGAATCTCCAAGTCTTAATGCAGTTCTAAGTGCGTCCTCTGGCTTAACTTCTGCGCTCTCTTCGCTTGCACCAATAGCAGACCTTGTCTTTAATCTTTGAATTAGTTTC
>JBAWVI010000041.1:0-8291 GCA_037147375.1 archaeon
CTTCCTTTGGCTTATGTCCTTTCTCAATCTTTGCTAAAACATCTTTAAAATTATCTGATATTATCTTATTTCTTGATCTTGAGAGCTTTTCAAGAATTATTTTTAAATCATTACTTTTAGGAATGGATGAGAGTTTTAAGATTTCATCAATAAGTGCATTCTCTAATTTCTTTTTCTCAAGAGAAAAATAATATTTTTTTAATAAATCTAACATATTTTCTTTCTTGCTCCAAAGATTATAAAGGATTATTTGATCTAATTACAAGCAACAACAACATATCAATTAATGGAAATAATACAATTGTAACAAAAACAATTGTGATTGGAGAGAAACTTAATTCTAGAAAATTACTTCCAACAAGTAAGAACATTAAAAACATTGATGGAATAATTGCTGAAAAAACAATAAACAATAAGGTCAGAAGATTAAGCTTTGTTGAAAACCTTCTAACCATTTGTGTTTGATTTTCAAAGATTGTGTCTGATAAGGTCTTAAGTGAATATTCTTTATTTTTAACTCCTGAGTCCATAATATCTTCAATCTGATAGAAAACTCTCTCAAGCTCAGGATAGCTTGAGGACACAGAAAATAAAGCATCTTGGAGATTAAAACCATGATTCTTAACAGAATATAAAGCTTCTTTAATTAACTTACCAATCTCTGTTTGATCACACCTTGATTCAAGTGCAATCTTTAATGGTATGTTCTTTGAAAGATCTGTTGCAAGATTATTTAAGAAGAATGGAAGCTCTTGCTGTATCTTCTTTCTTTTTGTTTCAAGCACAATCTTTTTATTGAAAAAGGTTATTGAAAAGAAAATAATAAATGAGAGAATGAAAATGTAAACTAGATTATCAAAAGATAAATCAAATAGATTATAATCAATTAAAAGATAAAGAAGAAGCAAAGATAGAAAAAGAATTCCATAAAGAACTAGATTCTTTCTTGAAAAAGTTGTTTCAATTGTTTTTGAAAGCATTTATGGTTTACTCCTCTCGTTTAGAGATTCTGTAAAATAAGAAAGAACATCTGTTGGGGAGGGGGAGAGGTTTTTTCTAGTTTGGATGTCCAAGAAATATAACAACTTTTTATTTTGCTTTTTAAATAATTTATTTAATTCTGCATTTGTCTTGATTCCAAAAGCCATCCTAAACTTATCAAACAGCTTTTTTGGAGTTCCAACTCTTACAAGCTTTTCTTTATTTATATCAAACTCAAACAATTTGTTTAAGGTTGGTTTATTATTTTCAAAAACCACTTCACAAATTTCAGTAATATTTCTAAGATCAGATACTTTACCTTTATTGTACTTATTATATCTTCTTTGAACAATAATTAAATCAATAACAGACAAATCATTTTCAATAACACCATAAGAAACTAATCTTAGAAGAGCTTCCTTTGCGTTTTGAGAATGAAAAGTGGTATATGTTCCTTTTGCTTGACCACAAAGCATAGAATCAATTATTGCTCTTGCTTCTTCTCTTGATCTAACTTCTCCAATAACCACTCTATCAGGTCTCATTCTAAGTGTATTAATTACAAGAGAATCAAGAGTAATTCCAAGATCTGAGTTTACAAGAGTAAATATCTTATGCTCGTGTGGAATATTTATTTCTCTAACTTCTTCAACCACAACAAACCTTTCATCAAATGGAACAAAAGATAAAAGTGTGTTAAGTGTAGTTGTTTTACCAGAACCAGTGTTACCTACAACAAAAACATTTGAATCAGTTAAGAAAGCAAGAGATAAAAAAGAAAGAGCATAAATTGATAACGTGTTTCTTTTAATTAAATCCACAATTGTAAATGGCTTTTCAGAAAACTTCCTAATTGTAACACACACGCTTTCTGTAATTGGAGAAATAATTGCATTCATTCTTGAAGCACCAATTGTAGCATCAAGAAGTGGATTTTTCAAAGTTATATATTTATTTGTTTCCCAGGATAGTTTATTAATTAAATCTTTAATTATCTTTGAAGATGTGTAAATTAGATTTGTTTCAAGCCATCCATAAGTTCTATGATACACAAAAACTGGTTTGTTTTCTCCAATTATTGAAATTTCTTCTAAACTATCATCTGCAAGCAATTTAGAGAGAGGCCCATAATCATAAAGATTGCTGTATGCAAGTAAAAGAATATAATTAAACTGATCAGACTCAAGTTCAATTTTTTCTCTATAACAATAATTAACTAAGGTTTCTTCAAGTTCTTCTTTTACAATTTCAGGAAGCTTATCTAGTTTACTTATTTTATCTTGCTTTTCTTTATCATCCTTAATATCAAATCTTTCTCTATATTCATCTATAACTAAATTAATTATTTCAATTTCGTCTATTGAAAGAATAGATTCATCAATAAAATAATGCTTCTTTCCAAAATCATCTATGCATACGTTCTTTGATATGTTTCTTTTATTAAATTCAATTATTTTATATCCAAGATATTTATTAATAATTTCTAATTCTTCGTTTTTGCTTGTGTCTGTAACTAGTTCTAAGATATCAGGATTATTCTTTAAACAATACATGTTAAATGATTGATAAGAGCATAAATCACATTTTTGTGCCTTACTTTTCTTTAAAATAAGTGCATTATTAGGGCAAGCTTCAATACATGCCTTGCATCCATTACATCTTGCTTGATCAATTGATACAACTCCTTTTGCAGAAAAATAGATTGCATTAGTTTTACAAGAATTTAAGCAAGGCGGATCTTCACAATTTTTACAATTAAAAATAATTATTGAATCTCTAGTTTTAAATTCATATGGACAATTAAGAAAAAGGTTTTTGTTTTTTCTCTTAGATAGTAGCTTAGATGTTTCTTCATTTTTAAATTTAATATACATCTAGATATATCACAAATATATCTATAACTAATATTCTTAATATTCATATTCATATAATTAAGAAATAATTAAACTAAAAGTAAAATCAAACTCAAAGCAAAAGCTTATGGGTTATTAATATCAAACACGTTTGCCATAGCATTGTAACTTGATTTAAACTTTTGATATAATTCTGAAAAGTTAGTTAACATAGTTGTGTTAAGTCTACCTTCAATCCCATTCATTGAATCGGATATACTTACATTAATATCATTTATCTTAGAATTAACAGACCCAAATTGAGTGTTTACGTTACTAAATTCATTCATAATATTATTATCAATATAATTTTGTACACCATATACTCTAGCATCAACTGAATTTATTCTTTCAGTTAAATTACTATCAAGGTCATTTAATCTTTGAACAAGTGCAACATATTGCTCTCTTTGTGATCTTGAAACCTCTACAATTAAATTAAGTCCTGTTGAAACGTGGAATGAAGAAGATACTTGTAATAATCTTGGAGTTCCATTTCTAATTACTGTACATCTAATATATTCTTCATATATTCCTTCATTCTCTGGAGTAATAA
Organism: archaeon; assembly: GCA_037147375.1. Lineage (GTDB taxonomy): Archaea > Iainarchaeota > Iainarchaeia > Iainarchaeales > CSSED10-239 > JBAWVI01. Next base: position 3,430 of record JBAWVI010000041.1, read on the forward strand.
ATGAAACATAATAGTTTCCTGGAACAGTTGTTGAAATCATTTCTCTATCCACAAAGAAAAAAGATTTATCAGGATATAATAAAGACACAATACAATTTGCATCAGTTATTGATATTCCTTTTGAATCTTGCAGTCTAACAATTATCTGACCTTGCTCATTACTTATGTATTCAGTTCCTGATACCATCTTAAGATCTGATGCAACTCCTCTTCCTTTAAAGTAAAAGAAAAGGAACGTGCCTATAGCAAGAAGAAGGATTATACCTATTACAAAGTATATTCTTTTATCACTTAGATTTTCTCGCATGTGGGATCTAAACATCATTAGTTCAACTCAGGATATATTATATAGTTAATATATAAAAACAAAAAGTATAAAAAACCAAGGGATTTGATGTTTATCCCTAAAGTTTCTTATAAAATCAATTTACTTATGATATTATTCTAACATCAATCTGACTCTGTTGATTATCTAAAATCTCATGAGCTGTTGAATTGATGTCTGTTGTTTGTGATTTTATGATACCAATGTCTGTTAATAATGTATCAATTCTTGATGATATACTTCCTGAAAGATATTCCCAGGTTGTTGTTGTAGTATTATCTATCTCATCAAGTCTTGCTACTTGTTCATTATGCATTACTACAGCTGCTGCTTTGATATTATATATTTCTTGACACAATGCACTTGAATCTGTTTGTGGATTTGAACAAAATTGTTCAAGTAAAGCAATGTTTCCATCAATATTTGCAAATCTTTGGTCTATTGCTACTCTATCTGTGTCATTCATAGCATGTACTGTAAGCCATGTAGTATCATCCTTAACACTTTGTACTTGTGTTGATAATTGTTCAAGCATTACGTTTAATTGAGCATTTAAGTCTCCAGCAACAAGGCTTGTAATCATATTAGATAAAGATGAATTAACATCTGATAAATCTGATTTGATTTCTTGTCCTGTAGTTACTACTTGTCCATTAACGCTAACTTCTAAACTATCAAGTCTTGCACTTAAGAAATTATTTGAATCTAAGAACTTTTGTGCAATTAAAGCATTTGTGTTATTAAATTGGTTTGTGATTTGACTTGACAAACTTACGTTTAATGCATCTAAGATATCTGTTAAGTTTGTATTAACGTTTGTTAAGTTTGTGTTTATCTCGTCACCAGTATCTTGAACCTTTGCATTTAAACTTAAATTTACGTTTTCTAATTGAGCAGAAAGTTCAGCAAATTTAGTTGTCATTTGTGTTGAAAGGTTTGTGTTTACTGTGTTTAAAAGGTTTGTTAAAGATGTATCAACGTTTGTTAAGTGTGCGTTAATAGCGTCACCAGTAGCAACCATTCTTCCATCTATACTTAAGTTAATATCTTCTAAGTTATTTCCAAGAGCTAAAAACTCAGAGCCCATTTGGTTTGAAAGGTTTGTGTTTACTGTGTTTAAGATATTTGTCATTGATGTATTAACATCACTTAAGTTTGTAGTAATGATTTGTCCTGTTTCTGCAACCTTTGCCATGATTGTTAAATTAACATCACTTAATTGTGCAGTTTCTGCATTAAATGAACTTAACATCTGACCTGAAAGGTTAGTATTTACTGTATTTAATAAACTTGTTAATGATGTGTTTGATGTACTAATACTTGTTTGTAATTCTTGTCCTGTAGTTACTACAGTTCCAGTAATACTTACATTAACATCATTTAATTGTGTCCCAAGTGTATTAATTCCTTCAGCTAATTGGCTTGTAACACCTGTATTAACATCTGTTACTAAATTATTTAAGTTTGTATTCATGTTTGCTATGTTTGTTGTTAATGTTTGATTTGTGTCTGCAATCTTTGCACTTAAAGAAACATTTACTTGTCCAAGGTTTGCATCAAGTGCATCTACCTTTTCAGTAACTATCTTAACTTGCTCTAAAGCTGGATTTAAGTGGAATGATTGAGATGTTTTAACTGTTTGTGTTCCGTTTACACAAGTTACTTCTTGTTCGTATGTTCCAAGTGGAGCACCAACAAGTGAATCTGTTCTATACCAGTTTCCTGCAATATTTGATAAAGCCATTGGCTGGTTATTAACAAATGTACTTTTATCAGGTCTTAAGATTGTAACATTACAAGATTCAACTTGATATGGTTCACCTTGATAATCAGCAAGTCTTACTATTGTTGAGGCTACATCATCTCTCCAATATTCAGTGTGAGAAACCCAACTGACTACTGGTTCATTAACTGTTTGTTTACCATCAGTGTATGCAAATGCAAAAAATGCAATTACAACAATTATAATGGTTGAAACAATACCCCATTTAATAAGCTTCTTTTTTTTGTTTGTATATTTTGGATTTAAATCTTCCATGTTTATTTCACCTTATTTCACAAATTTTTTTAAATTTTTTATTAAAAGACTACCTTATATTTAATAACATAGATTATTATAAGTTGTTTGTAATACTTATAAACCTATTTGTTTAGAAAATTAAAGAAAATCCAAATTTTTGGTTGGATTATTAACCATTAACTGTGAACAATTACTCCTTTTAATAAGTAATTTACTAACTAATACCAGTAATCCTAACCAATCACAGTTAAATAAGGGGTTTTAATAAGTTTCCTTATTAAAATATGCATATAAATCATTTATTTAAAACAAGTATAAACTTTCTTTTTTTAATTGATTTTTCATTATAAATAAATTTGTTAACGTAAAAATTACATCTTTCAAATGCAGATGTAACAATTTCAAAAGTTTTTTCATCTTTTGGATAAAATTGAATAACACAAACACCATTTTCTGAAAGAAGACTAAACACATTCTTCCCAATCTTCTTAATAATGTTTTTAATTTCCATCTCTTCTTTATTAGAGATCACCCATTGAAGAGCTGACACAGAAATAATTAAATTAAAATTATTCTTTTCTAAAGACAATTTATTTAAATCAAGAAACCCACCTACAAAAACATCTAAATTTTTCTTTTTTGCAATATTTATCATTTCGTGTGCAACATCAATTCCAACTAAACTTTCATATCCAAGAGATTTAAGATAAGTTAGAGAAAACCCAGTACCACATCCAATATCAAGTATCTTATCTTCTTTATTTGGCTCAGTATCTAAAAGAGCAAGGAGAATAGATGTTAATTCTTCTTGAGTTTTTCTCATCCCACTTGATTGATCATATCTTTCTGCTTCTTCTCTTGTATAAAAAGAATTTGGATCTTCGTGTTCTTCTTCAGGAGTAATTTTTTTATTCATATTTTTTCTCTAACTTAAGTATTTTACATATATTTATAAATAATTTGAGATATATATTATATATAATAAATATATATAAATTCTACTTTTAATCTTAATCATTAAAAAATTATTATTCGTGATAAACTATGATATCTCAAAACGTTGTTGAACTAAAAGATGTGTATAAAACATATAAGATGGGAGATAATGAAGTACATGCTCTTGATGGAGTTACTCTCACAATTAAGAAAGGTGAGTTTGTTTCTATTATGGGAGCATCTGGTTCTGGTAAATCCACAATGATGCATATTATAGGTGCTCTTGATCTTCCAACTAGAGGAGAAGTTTTAATTAATAATAAAAGACTTTCAACTCAAACAGAAGATGAGCTTGCACACATTAGAGGAAAATCAATTGGCTTTGTTTTCCAAGAGTTTAACTTAATTCCAACTCTTACAGCTCTTGAAAACGTAAATCTTCCTGTTCTTTTCCAAGAAGATGGAGATGATGATCACATTAATAGATGTAAAGCATTACTTGGTCTTGTAGGATTACATGAAAGAATAGATCACAAACCAAATGAATTATCTGGTGGGCAACAACAAAGAGTTGCAATTGCAAGAGCTCTTGCAAACAATCCAGAAATTATTTTAGCTGATGAACCAACAGGTGCTCTTGATTCAAAATCAAGTCTTGAAATTATTCAACTTCTTGAAAAATTAAATAAAGATGGACACACAATTATAATTATTACTCATGATCCAGGAGTAGCAAAACATGCAAGAAGAAATGTATTTTTAAAAGATGGAAAAATAATTACAGATTCCGCAAATAAAGCAAAAATCTAAACTGAAATAAATATGAAACAATTACCTTTGTTTGTTATAAATAATCTAAGACGTAGAAAACTTAGAAGTTGGTTAACCATTATAGGTATAATTGTTGGGGTTCTTGCAATAGTTTCATTAATGTCTTTATCTCAAGGTTTAAAAGATTCAATTACAAGTGAGTTTGATAAACTTGGTGCACAAAAAATAACTATTGATTCTAAATTAAATGCACTTGGTGCTGAAACAAATAAAGGTTTAACAACAGATGATATTAGAGAAATTAAGAAAATAAGCGATATACAAGACGTTGTTGGAAAAATAAACTCTGGATTAATAATTAAATATAATGGAGAAAGTAAATTTTTAACAGTTACTGGATATGATATTACTCAAATGACAGAAATATTCAAGCAAGACAATGTTGAATTACTTAAAGGACGCCTTCCTGAATCTCAAAAAGCAAAAGAAATAATCATGGGTTATGATTTTTATGTAATTGATGTAACTAGCAATAATACTCCAAACCCTATGGGTTTTGAAAGTAGTGCATTTAAGAAAAAAATAGATATAGGATCTGAAGTTGAAATAGATAATGAAAAATACAAAGTTGTTGGTATCCTAAAGGACACAGGAAATACTCAAACAAATAGAAATTGTTATATGCCTATTGAAACTCTAAGAAAAATAACTGGAGCTAGCGAAACTAGTGTTGATTCTATTTATGCAATTGCTAAAGATGGAAAAGATGTTGAGGTTGTTGGAGAAACAATAAAAGATAAACTTATAAGA
>JBAWVI010000042.1:0-8233 GCA_037147375.1 archaeon
CAGAAACAAGAACTTGTACAGCTGGAACTTTATCAGGAAGTTACACAGCAACAGGTTGTACTGCTGGTTGTATAGGCACACCTTGGGGTTCAGTAGTAAGTGGTTATTCTAATACTGCATGGGCAGCAACAACTGCAGATATTTGTTCATCTCAAACTAGAACTTGTACAGCTGGAACTTTATCAGGGAGTTATACAGCAACAGGTTGTGCAGTAAATTCATATACAGTAACTTGTTCAGCAGGAAGTGGAGGTTCATGTTCAGCTCCTTCTGTATCAGTACCTTATAGTGGAATAACAAGCTTTACAATAACTCCAAGTTCAGGATATTATATTTCTTCAGTTTCAGGTTGTGGTGGTTCAGGAACAACAACATATACAACAGGAACAATTACAGGAGCTTGTACAGTAACTGCAACATTTACATATTCATATACATCTTGCAATGCAATTTTATTAGCTGGAGCTTCAACAGGAAGTGGAATATATACAATTGATCCTGATGGTTTGGGTGGAAATGCAGCAATAAGTGCATATTGTGATATGACAACTAGTGGAGGAGGATGGACAAGAGTTGCAAATATAAGAGCAGATATTCCTCTATGTGCTTATAATGTAGCTCAAGGATCTAATACAGATATAATTACTGATACAAGTACAACTGGTATATTATCTCCTACTACAATTAATTTAATTACAAATTCAGCTCCATTAAATGGAGTTATGGTAAAACTTGATGAAGGTAGTTATTATATTTATAAATCAATAGATAGTATATTTACTTGGAATAATATTGCAGCTAATATTTTAAGTAAAAATATACAAAATTATACGATACAGGGTTCAAAGAATGGTGGAGCATATACTACACCAACTAATAGTACTGGTTGTGATCCTAATGGTTGTGTAATGGGTGGAACAGATTCTACAATTGGTGGATGGTCTACAATTATGGGAATTGGTCCATATGCTAGAGGTTCAGCTACACAAGATGCAACTTGTATTTCTGGAAGTACTAGTTGGAAAGGATTATATTCTGGTGTTGTAGGAAATGCTGCTAATTGGGGTTACACAGGAAAAGTATATATTAAAGAATCAAATTTAGTTTCAAACTGGAAATTTAATGAAATAAGTGGAACAAGCGCTATAGATAGTGTAGGTGGTAATAATGGTACACTTACAAATGGCCCAACCTGGACAACTTTAGGAAAAATGGCTAATGCATTAACATTTGATGGTGTGGACGATCAAGTTGTATTAGGAACTTGGGTTACTCCAGGTAATTCTAAATGGACTATATCTGCTTGGGTAAAAACAACATCAGAAGGACCTGTATTATCACATAATTCTGGTGGTCCAGTTTCAAGTGCATTTGGTGTAGAGAGTGGTAAGATACTTCATAAAAATTATGATGGAACATGGAATTCTCATTATGGTACAACAACAGTAACTGATGGTGTATGGCATCTTCTTACTTGGGTAAACATAAGTGCAAGTCCAATGACTATGCAGATGTATGTTGATGGAGTTGCACAAGGAAGTACATTTAGTTCAGCTGGTGGTGGTGGAGTAGTTAATGCAATTGGTCGTGCATGGTATGGATCAATGAATGGAAGTATTGATGATGTACGTTATTATAATCGTGCACTTACTACATCGGAAGTTTTAGAACTCTATACATCTGCACCTTGTTCTGCAACTGGTGGGGTAGTAACTGTTGTAGATGGTTATCGTATCCATACATTCACAAGCTCTGGAACTTTCACACCAAATTGTTCAATGAATGTTGAAACTTTAGTTGTTGGTGGTGGTGGAGGAGGTGGAACTTACTATTCTGGACCTCCTGGTGGAGGTGGAGGAGCAGGTGGATTAATATATAATTCAACATATGCTGTAACTCCACAAGCCTATTCAATAACTGTTGGTAATGGAGGTGCAGCAAATTATAGTGGTACAAATAGTGTATTTGGTTCATTAACAGCAATTGGTGGAGGTCGTGGTGGAAATAATAACCAACTTCCAGCAAGTGGAGGTTCTGGTGGTGCAAGAGCATATTATAGTGGTGTAGGATGTTCAACTAATGATACAACTTGTACAGTATATCCTGGAGGTGCAGGTACACCTGGACAAGGTAACAGAGGTTCAGGTATGGGTTGGTGTACTTATGCAACTGCTGGTGGTGGAGGTGCTGGTGGAATACCTGGTTGTTCATATATTGTTTATGAAAATGGTGGTTATGTTGGTTATGGTTCATATACTGCTGGAGCTGGACTAGCATATTCAATTTCAGGAACAAGTGTAACTTATGCAACAGGTGGATTATATGATACTGCACCTGCAAATACAGGAAATGGTGGACGTGGTGGATTTACTGCTGATGATGCTGTATGTGGTGGTGGTTCAGGAATTGTTATAATACGTTATCCTTATTCAAAAGTTTTAACTTATACAGCAGGTACTGGAGGATCAATAAGTGGAACTTCTCCACAATCTGTTGCTCCAGGTGGTAATGGAACTGCAGTCACTGCTGTTCCAAATTCAGGTTATTTATTTTCAAGCTGGAGTGATGGTTCTACAGCAAACCCAAGAACAGATACAGGTGTAACTGCAAATATATCAGTAACTGCTAACTTTTTACTTAATACTTATACTTTAACATACACTGCAGGAGCAAATGGTTCTATTTCAGGAACATCTCCACAAACTGTTATTTCAGGTTCAAATGGAACTGCAGTCACAGCAGTCCCAAGTTCTGGTTATCATTTCGTAAATTGGAGTGATGGAGTTACAACAGCAACTAGAACGGACACAAGCGTAACTGCAAATAAAGCAGTTACTGCAAACTTTGCAGTTGATATTTCTTATTCAATAGATTATGGTTTTACTGGTGGTTCTCAAAGCTTAAGTGTTCCTTATACTGGTTTATATAGAATTGAAACTTGGGGTGCACAAGGAGGAACTGGACCACATGGAGATGGAACTGAACTTGGAGGAAATGGGGGTTATACTGTAGGTACAATTTCATTGACGTCAGGAAATGCTTTGTATATTTATGTTGGAGGACAAAATTCATTTAATGGAGGAGGTGGAGGGGGTACTGGATCTGGTTCTGATAATGGTCGTAATGGTGGTGGAGGTACTGATGTTAGATTAAATGGTACTGCGTTAACTGATCGTATAATTGTAGCTGGTGGTGGTGGTGGTTCTGGTGGAGCAGGTTCAGGTCATTATAGTAATTCAAGAGGTCCTAATGGAAATGTAGGAAATCCACAAATTACAAATTATTCTGGTTGGCCAGGAGAGCCAGCATATGCGGGTAGAGGTGGTGCTGGTTCAAATGGAAGTGGTTGGGGAGATAGTGGTGGAGATGGAGATCCAAGTTGGGGATATGCTGCTTATAATTCTCCAGATGGAACATTAGGAGTAGGAGGAACTGTTGGTAATCAATATTATAGTATTGGTCGTGGAATATCTCAATTAGATACCTATGGTCCTGGTTCTGGTGGAGGAGGAGGAGGAGGCTATTACGGTGGTGGTGGTGGTGGTTCTGGTGCTGGATGGTGGGGTGGTTCTGGTGGAGCCGGTGGTGGAGGTTCCGCTTATGTAGCTCCAAGTATGACAAGTACACAAATTACTGCTGGAGGAAGAACAGGAAATGGATATGCAAGATTAACTCTTGTGTATTCTTAGTGAATATTATTATTATTATTTTAAAATTATAAAAATATAAATAACTAAAAAGAGATACTTGCGTATCTCTCAAATCTATCTGGAAATATCATTAAATAATTTCTTGCTTTTTTTTCTTCACCTCCATTTTCTTTTTCTTCTTTTTCTAAATACCTTTTTACTACCGAATATACTGCTCCTGAACTTATTCCTACTAAGAGACCTTTGTCTCTTATTAATTCTTTTGTTGCTTTGTATGACTCACCTGTGCACGCAGTCTCTATCTTATCAAAGTACTTTGTTGTATATATTTCTGGAACAATTGCTTCTGACATGTTCTTTAACCCAAATATCTTATGATTTAATTCAGGTTCAATTGCAATTGTCTTAATGTCTGGATTATATTCTTTTAAAGCCTTTGATAAACCAACAGCTGTTCCTGAAGTACCAAGACCAATAAAGATATGTGTGAGGTCTGGTACTTGAGAAATAATCTCTCTTGCAGTCTGATAGTAATGTGTTAAAGGATTTATTAAATTAGAAAATTGATTAGGTAAGAAGTATTTATCTGGATCTTTAGAATATATTTCTTTTAATAACCTAATTGAACCATCAGTTCCTTCTAGTCCAGGACTAAATATTAATTTAGCACCTAATAACTCTAATATTCTTTTTCTTTCAGAACTAGCAGACTCACTTAAAACAATTTCAATCTCATACCCTTTTACTGCAGCAACCATTGAAAGACCAATTGCTGTGTTTCCTGAACTTGCCTCAAGTATAATCTTATCTTTTGTAAGTAAACCTTGTTTTTCTGCAAAATCAATTATATTATATGCAATCCTATCTTTTATAGAACCCCCAATATTAAATCCTTCAAGTTTTGCAAAAAGATTTATGTTTTTAGAAGTTGGATTATCTAACTTAATAACTGGAGTGTTTCCTATTAAATCAAAGATACTAGTAACAGGCTAATTTACTACCATTTATTTTTTTAAATTTATATTTTTTTATAAGATCTACGCTCATATTTATTCCTCCATATTTTTATTTACTAGATTAAAATAAGTAATTACAAGTATAACTAACAGAAACAGTAACAATAAAATAATTTTCTTGCAATCATAAATAGATATGAGAGATTAAGTTTATAAATATATCAAACTTTACATCTGGTTTTCGTTAGTATCGAATACTCTTGATTTGCTATCTTTAATAGTTTATTTAAATTGTTCAATAATCTCATTACAAACATCTTTGAAATTTGGCACATTAGATATTAATCCTGATAATTCAGAATCCCAAATTGATTGCTTATCCAATAATCTATTTTTAAATACCTTTATATCAAACTTTTCTTTAAAAAACAAGAACTTATTATCAACAAGATTTATATTTATATTTGTCTTTGCTTTCAACAAGTACCATAAATCATAAACGTCTCTTGCTTTATCTCTCATGATTATTGCTCTTAATTTTTCAGTAAGTATTTCCTCTTTGTTCATTACATAAACATCAAATGAAGGAATCTCTCTTTGAGAGATTATTTTTACAATTTCAGGAGATACAAGCAAATTATCCCTATAACTTATATCTAGTATTATTTTGCATAAACTATTTCTTGTTCCATTATATAATGGACCATAAATTCGTAATGTAATTTTAGTTGTTTTTTCTTGAAATTCTTTTTCTTCAAGTTCAAACTCTATTTGAAAAGCTTTCAGTTTGGATTTTAACTTATTTGTATCAAAATGAACTTTAGAAGTAAAATCAAGGTCTTCTGAAAACCTATCAAGTCCATAACATTTTGATAAAGCAGTTCCACCTTTGAAAATAAGCTCATTTGCATATATTCTATATATGCAGAACAATACAATATTTTGCATATAATCTTTTTCAGCCTGTCCTATATTAAAAAGGGAATGCTTATAATATTCTTTTAATTCTTCTTTAGTAATCATAATTTAAGCCTCCATTTAGTGTTTGTATTATTATATTCTTTAAGAAATGAATTTAAAATCACATAATTACTATTAAGTTTGAAATCAGAACTAATATCTATTTGTTTATAGTTTTCTAATAAGTATCCTACTTTTTTGATAATTGATTGCTTCCTAATTATCTTAAGATAAGATATAATTTTGTTTTTATTAAAATCTCCTTTTGAAACTAAATTAATAATTTCATCAAAATTTCCAAATTCTTTAGAATAGAGTAATGCATCAATAAGTAACTTATTATCATCCGCAATAAAAAGATTATTTATTTTTTCATATCCAAATAAATATTTGGTTTTAATAAATTTTATTGTGTAGTTATTAAATCTAATTTGATGTTTTTTAATTGTAGTAAATATATTTATCCTATTCACAATTTGATCAGTATATCCTTTGTGATAAGATGCATACCATCCACTAATATATGAAGGATATACTATATTTGAGGATATTTCCTCTATTATTGTATTAGATGTATATATACCTGGACAAACCTTCCAAACATATTTTTGTTTAAGTAATCTGTTTATAACAGTTTTTGCATAGTTTCTATTGGAATTTAAAATTCTCTGTATGTCTATTAATTTGAAAGTAGGATAAGATCTTAATATTTCTAATAATTTAATTGCTTTCATATATCAATTATGTTAAAAAAGGTTTAAAAGGGTATCACTTTTGATACCTTTTACACCTAAAAGTAAGATTATTTTGGTTATTAAGTGATTAATTTATTTAATTTCAAAGAAAATTCAGTAGAAATAATTAATATACAACTCTATGATTTGTAGCATACACAAAAGATCTATTTATGTGTGTTTAGTCATCCCTATATTACATATTTGTAATGTAGGGATGATATGAATATATATTCCATAAAAGAGAAAGATTAATATATAAAGGTTGTCATTAGTAAAGTCCACAAAATAGGAAAAGTAGACTTTAGTAATTACCACTATTAACCTAACTTAAACTAAAAAAGCAAATAATTGAAGGTTAAAAGCGTGCATAGAAATCTCGTAAAGAACTCTGCTTAATAATATAATACTCAAAAAAATACAAATACCTCTATTTTTAATTAAATTTGGGTAATATAAAATGATGTGAATGTAAAATGTGTACTTCAAATGCATAAATTCTAATTTTTTGTGCATTAACTTATGCTTGGGGTGACAAAGCTGATTTTAATTGTTACCCCAACTTCTTAAAAGTTAACGATATATCATATACTTTTAATATAAGTTTTATTTATAGTTAAACTATCCCTTTTCCTTTATTTCAGTGGTTTAAGATATATTTTTAAACTTTTCGATGCAACCTATTAATAACAGATGTGTTATTGTGGTGTCGCTATGAATTTGTACGAGATTAAAGAAAAAGTAATTGAATCTAAAAAAGCTGTATTTTCAACAATTCAATTATCTAAGCTTATTTCAAAATCAACAGCAATAACTAATGTATATATTTCAAGATTAGTTAAAAAGAAACTTGCTAAAAGAATACATGGTAAAGTTATATTTACGTATGATGATAATGTGATTGCAACACAATTTATGGAACCAGCATATGTGTCTTTATCCTCTGCACTTTTTTTTCACCAAGTAATTAACCAAGTTCCAACAACTACTTTATGTGTTACTACTGTACACAACAGATACTACAAGGATATGCAATTAAAATATCAAGAGATAACTCCAAAATTATTTTTTGGATTTAAAAAATACAGTTTAGATAATAGTTATGCATATATTGCGGATCCAGAAAAAGCAATATTAGATGGTATTTATTATAAAATATATACTAAAGAAATAATTAAAAAATATAAACCTAAATTAAATTGGATTCTTGTAAAAAAATATAGTAAATCATATCCTGAAAGAGTAAAGAAGGTAATTAAAGATGTTGACTAAGAAAGAAATAATTGAAATTGCATCAATAAGGCACATAAAACCATACCAACAAGAAAAGCATTACATTCAAACAATAATCTTAATTGCACTTTCTGATTATCCACTAGTTTTCAAAGGAGGTACCTATTTATGGTTTTTTCATAATTTAGATAGGTATTCAACAGATTTAGATTTCACTTATGATTTTGCTATGAAAGGTGCAGAAACTACATCTAAACAAGAATTTGCAAATAAAATTTTATTAACCTTAAAAAATAAACTATTAGAACTAGCTGGAATTGAATGTACTTGTAAAATAACAAATCTTTGGGAAGATATTGGATTTTCAATAAAGGTTAGTGCTGTTGGTCCATTACATATTAATGAGAAAAGCATATGCTATGTGGATATAGATGTTAGTTTTAGAGAAAAAGTATTATTAGAACCAAACCCATATATGTTAGATCATCCAACATATAAATTACCAAGTAGAGTGGTTAGGGGTATGGATATAAATGAAATTTTTGCTGAAAAAATTAGAGCAGTGATTACAAGAGATAGTGCAAGAGATGTTTATGACTTATGGTATTTAATAAATAAGAAAGATTTACATATAAATCAAGAAATACAAAATATGATAACTGAGAAGTTAAAATATTATAAACTAGAATGGAACTTTGAA
>JBAWVI010000043.1:0-7924 GCA_037147375.1 archaeon
CTCATATTTATTCCTTATTAAATATAATTACCATTGTTTGAATATTGGTGTAAACGGAAATCCAAATGAAGTTCCTTCAATTTTTCCTTCTATATAATATTGCTGTCCTGTACAATATGGTTTTGATTCTTTATCTAATGATTTATTAAGTATATATTCTGGATTATCATACCAAAATAAATTTTCTGGTTTAATTACATATTGATATAATCCTGTCTTCGAATCAAATACTCCATTTATTTTTGCTTTGTTTCTATAAAGTGGGTACCCAGAATAGATTGGATTAACTAAGCCAAGCTTATTACCAGTTGTACTTGCATAATAATAAATATTAAGATCATTTGCATTAATGTTTCCATCAATTGTAGAGTATATTGAATAGCTTCCAGCTATCTTTGAAGATGGTTCATCTAAATCACAATAATTACAAGTTAAGTTTGTAGGTGCTTCATAATTAAAATCCTGAATTCCATAAAAATTAATACTATTAACAACATCAGAACTCATGTTTAATACATTAAGATTTAGATTATGTGCATAAAAATCATATTGATTAAGACCTTTTGCTCCAATAAAACATCCATTAATATTTATTTTACTATCTTCTATATTTTCTTTACGTAATAAATGTATTGTAGAAGGAAGAAAACTATTTGGTCTTAAATAATTTACAATAAAATCATTTGATGTTATTGAGTTTTTAGAATTAAAACTATTAATACTTATGCTATCTTCTTTTTTATTATCAAGGTAATCAATAATTATTTTATTAACGTTTCCATCCTTTCCATCAACTGGGTTCTCAAGGCATCCAGTTTTAAAACCTTTATTTCCACTTGTTAAAGTTAGATTCATATCATCTGAATTATTATAAATAAAATTTACATTTAAATCATAAACATTTCCACCATTACCTCCAGAACCATCTTTACCAGATGCACAATCAGGAAAATCATCACATCCACACCCATGATTATACTTTGTTCCTCCATTACCACCTTTTCCAGGAGTTACATTAAAATTAAGGATACCTTTATTATAAATCAAATCTAAATTACTGTAATTAATATCTGGCCAATTTAATAATAGTCCAAAATAAACATTTCCACCATCACGTCCACTTCCAGCAGCTGCATAATCTTTTGTAAAATTGTGTCCACCATGATCAAAACCAGTAAGTCCTCCATTCCCCCCATTACCAGTAATTAGATTAACATTTAAATTTCCATCAACATTGTTTTTTAAATTATTTAATTTATAAAATACATGCCCACCTGTTCCACCCCAACCTCCATCTCCAACTGGTGCTTGCTTACAGGAATCCTTGTCACAAGATTCTTGACCAACACCTCCATTCCCTCCAAAACCACTTTTTATTTCTAAATTTAGGTTCCCATTATTTTCTAAATAATTTAAGATTAAAGTTGAAGAACCACCACTATTTGGAGTCCCAGCATCTAATACATCATCTTTAGTTCCATTCCCAGTAGGAGAATAACCATCAGCAGAATCTCCACCAATTATTGAAAGATTAAAATCATTACTATTATTTACTATACTTTGTCCAACTAAAATTGCAGGATAACCTCTTGTTAAATACAAACAATATGAATCATTACTTACACCTTGATAGGTTTTTGCAGACTTTACTTGTATAAAACTATTTGAATCAACTGCAATCTCAATATTATTAAAATTTAATTGAACACCATAGTATATTGTCCAATCGTTTTGTGCAACACATTTTGACTTCGTGTCTTCATTTACATCAATAGATAAAGTTCTAGTCAATCTAATTAGATTAATATCACTTATATCTAAAATTCCAGGAGATGCATTTGAGGTTGATGTTGAATTAAATGTAATTTTTTTTTCAATTAGGGTTAATGAATCAATTTTATTTTCTGGATTTGCATTTTTTATATAAAGTGTATTTCCAATAGTAGAGCTACTTAATTTAAAGTCAATATACACTAAAACATTTACATTAACTTTTTTTAAACCACATTTGTCATTTGTTTTAAAAACTAAATCTTTATCCTGTAAAAATAATGTATTTGATGTTGTGCTTATTAAATTGAAATCACAATCAATTAAACAATCTGACATGAATATCTCTGTATTTGGTATTGGAGTATTATATTCATCTGATGATACACATACATCACATTCTGTAGTTGACATGTTTGAACAACTAGTTGAAGCAAATATAAATGAACTAAACATTAACATAAAACAGATTATAATTAATTTTTTTATTAAATTCATATTAATTTCATTCCTAACTTACTTAAATAACCTAAATGGTAATGATATATTTTTATCTTCATTTAAACCAGAACCATATACTAAATTAAAGAAAAACTTATATGCTTCTAAATAATTTTCAGTAATAGCTGGATTTAAATATATAGCAAATGAATTTTTATCACTATCACTACTAATAATATTAAATATATCTAAAGAAGAAGATACAATTGTATCATCCCATTTTCTAATTGAAAGGTTAGTTGTATTTGTGGTTTCATTAAGCTCAACATAAGCTCCACCAACAACCTTAATATTTCCAAATACAACTGGATTAACTAACAGATCTTTATCTGTAATTTGATATGGTGCTGAATTATTATATGGAATACATTCACCATTATACTTATATTCATTTAAAGAACAACTACGATAATAAGAAGCATTACAATCCCCAAAACAGCTACTATATGTTTCTCTTGGAGGAGTACAGATACCATCTCCACAATTCCAACAATCTTCTGGACAACTTGCTAATGTTTCTCCAAATCCACAATCTGCATTACCGCATTCCCAAACTCCACAAGGTGGACTACAAACTAGATGACAATTATAAAAGATACCATGTGTTTCTATACATTGATTAACACAATCAGTACAAGATTCTGCAGAAATAGTTCTAAAAAATAAGGTAAATATAATTAAAGTTAAGATAGTTATAATTAATTTAAAATATTTCATATTATCTCAGTGTATATGTATATTATATCTATATTATTCGATAATATATAATATCAATATATTTATTAACCTTTTGAAATGCAGAAAATAACCTGCATTTCAAGAAGAATTAGTTAAGAAACTTATCTTATGCTTGAAGGGCATTCTCTTGCAATACATATGCTTCCTGCTCCACAATCAGCTTGTGAAAAGCAAGATCCATTACATGTTTGTTTTAATGAATTCCAACAAATACTGTTAGATGTTTGTTTTGGTTTAGCAAAACTATCTGTGTTTGTTGTATTCCAAAACACTTGATATCCAACTAAGATTCCAAGTATAATTAGTGTGGTTGTAACTAAAAGTAACTTACTGTTTGTTTTCATCTAATAACTCCCCCTCTTCTATTAAGTTTATTTCAATCTATCTTCTGGTCCAATTGTATAATTAACGTTATTATTATATATTGCAACTGGATTCCAAAAGAACTCTGAATATGTTCCATCTGGTGAATTTGTAACACAGATATTATTGTTTTCTATGTTATCAAATACATCCTTAATTGAATTTAAGTTAATTGCACTATTTCCTGGTAAACCAATTGATGAACTGAAGTTATCTCCAGCAATACTTAATCTTCCTTCAGTTGATTTTGAATTAAGTGAATAGTTATTACTTGATGGTGTATAGAAAGTTGATCTTAAGTATATATTTCCTTTTGAGTTAACAACAGGCCATTCAAGCTTATAGCTTGATGTTACTCTTTCATCAGGATCTGCTGCTACATCATAAGTATTATTAAATACTGAGTAGATATAATCTCCTGAATAATCAGAACCATCTCCAACTCCATTCCACTTAGTTAAGCTAACAGCACCAAACATTGGTTCAGAACTACTACTATCAACTAATTGATAATAGATAGAGAATGGTTTAAGGCTTTCATTAACTACTTTCATAAGAACTGGTGTTGGTATGCTTGGAGAAAAGATTAATCTAGTTTGATCTCCTGATTCAGAAACAACCTTAAGAACTGATCCTCTAGATTCAACTTCTGAGTTAAGCTTAAAGAAATCTTGTTCGTTTTCAACTGTAAGATATTTTACTGGGTTAGAACCTGAATCTCCATTAGTTCTTAGATCATTATCCTTAATTTTAGTTATTAATACATTATCTCCTAAATAAGATAAGCCATAACCTTGTCTATTGTATCCATTTTCTTCATAACCTACAAATCCATCGAATGGTAGTCTATAAAATACACTATTGTCTTGTGGACCTTTAAGATATGTTAAGGTAACAAATACATTTACATCAACCTTATCTCCTGCAGTTACAAACTTCCAATCATTGTTATTAAACATTAAATCTATTCTTACATTATATAATCCAGGAGTTTTAACTTGGACTCCATTATTACTTGAAGAATATCTTAAATCAAATGTAGTATTATCTTTAAATAATGGAGATAAATAACCACGACTATAAGTTTCTGGTGAAGACATAAATGAATATGACCCAAGTCCTTGGTCAATTGATGCTTTTCCTCCATATGCTTTATCAAATGCATCTTGGAAATTAGTATTGTAGTTGTCTGTAATTAAGTATGCATTGAATGATAATGTAGTTTTTAATAAATTAATATCCTCTTGTGACCATTCAGATTTAACGTTGTTTGGATATTGTTCTTTATTAAACCACATATCTATGTAATCAGTTCCATTAAATTGAACTGTTGTTGCAGGAACTTGACAACCTGTTGCTGCTGCTGGATATAATCCTAAAGTTACATTTGTATTAAATGTAACATATTCTGCAGCTCCACCAGTATATGTAATCTTTAATGGTAAAGAATCACCAAGTATTCCTTCTGGATAAGTAAATATAATTTCACTTGTGTTATCATTTCCTATTGGTATATTTATATCTTTATTATATGTATGATTTCCTGTTGCTACAACAGTTTCAGAAACAAACTCTCCAGTTGTTAGATCTCTTGTTTCAATTGATGCAACATCTTTATCTCCAAGACTTATTGAAACTGATCCAGGAATTTCTGCATTTGTTCTATTTTCAATAATAACTTTAATTCTTAATTTATTTACATCAGTTTGTAAATTTACATTTGATATCCCAATCTTTCCTGCTGGAATTGTATTATTTACGCTTGATGGACTTGCTGATACTTTATATGTTCCTTCAAAAATCTTATCACTTACTTGTTGATAGCTAAGTGGGCAAGAAATATTTGAACGTTGACTATCCAATAACTTCTGTGTTGAATCAATTCTATTAACAACCATTTGTGATAATTGTACAGCATCACAATATGTTTCTGTACATTTATTTGTATTACTAAAATCTTGCCAATCCCAATCAAATGAAACATTTGGAACTGCACCTGGACCAGTCTTTCCAATCTTATCAGTGTCTGTTGAACAAGAATACACATTTAAGTCAACATTTGCAATTTCTTGTGTAGGTGCTTCATGGAATTGGAATCTAAATTTACCATTTGTACCTATTGGTTTTGCATCTATAAATGCAGGATCAACATTATCAATAGTATCATCAAGTGTTGGATAGAAAATCATTGTCTTGTATATCCCAAGAGTTGATGAATTAGATAATAATTCTTTTACAGAATCATTTAATTTAAATTTAAGAGATTTCATACCTGCCTGATCTGGCCAAATTACATTATCATATTTACATATTACATATGTATTATATATTAAATCTAATTTTTGTCTATTCCCTTTTGTACCTGGACACTTTGTTTTAAATAAAAAAGATGATTCTTTATTCTCAACTTCTAAACCACTACAAGTACTTTCTCCAGTATTATACATTTGTGTCTGATACGAAGCTCCATTTAAAATAAATAATTCTTGATGAGATTTACCAGTACACTTAGCCATTTCATTACTTATTTCTTCTTCTTTTGCTAATTTACCATATGCATACATATGTTGTGAATAATATACAAAATATCTTGAACCTGTTATATCAAAAACATTAATTAACTCATCAGAAGTTTCTTCAATTTCAGATATATTAATTTCCTTTACTACTTCTAACCCTGGATTTTTATAAACGTCTGAAACATCTAAACTATAACTCGTTAATTCTGGAGTAAAAGCAGAATATTGACTAGGTAAAATGATAGCAACAACTGCTGCAGCAACAACTGCAACACCAGCTATTATCCACCCCAACACAGGTACGGCTGCAGCTAATATTGCTCCTCCAAGTAATTCTAGAGTAATTAGAGTAATAAGTGCACCAGCAGCTGCACCAGCAAGTGTACCACCAATCATCATTCCTGCACTAACACCATCAGAACCACCATTTACTAAACTTCCATCTTTATTAAATAACATTTTATCAAATGTATTCCCAGAATCACTAGCCATAAATTTACTAAATCCACTATTATCATTTTCAGCTTTATTAGTTGCATAATCCCAAGGAGTCTTGCTTATATCCTTATTATATAACTTTACAGGCATTGTTGTTGAATCTCCTGCTATCTCAATAAATGGATCTTCCATGTAAAGAATATCTTTAACATTTACTTTTAATGGTCTAGGTACAGTTGCAACAGCTTTATCATTGTTATTTAATGATTCTATCTTTACTTCAATTGTGTAAGCTCCAGGTACTTCTGGCTTTCTTACTGGAATAATCTTTTCTGAATCGCTTGCATTAAATCTATACTCATAATCTCCTTCTGGTCTATCATCATAGTTTTCATATGATAATCCACTTGAACTGTCTTTCATTCCACCTGAAAACGTTACTCTAAATCTTCCTTTGTCTGCACAGGTGTTCTTAATTGTTAGATCTTTTGTTTGTCCAACTATGATTGAAGAATCAATAACAAACATTCCTGCATCTCCAATTTCTTTAGTTCCATCATAGAACTTAAAGCAATCTGAAATCTCCATAATATTTATTTCTGTATTAAGAAGGATTTCTCCATCTCCATTATTTACATAAGCAAGACCAGATTCAGTTTCAACTTGTCCATTTAAATAAATCTTTGTTTTAACAAGTCCAAACTTTATTCCACCAGAACTATAATTTAATATACCACCATATAATCTATCTGCTTCTACTCCTTCTATTACTGTTTTATATACCCCTTCAGCAAGTCTTATTGTGCTAGCATCTATTGTTAAATCATAATAACCATATTTATCTCCTTCTGATAAGATCTTTGCTCTAATGTTCTTTAATTTTAATGGAGTTTCTGGACTATCAAATGCTCTACAATTATTTATTATTGTAAATGAAATAGATTGAGATCCACCTGAGTTAATTGTAGTTACCCATGGCTTAACATATCCTTGTGCTACAAGACAATTGTCTGTTGCAACACCTTTACCAACAGAGATTGTAGTTTTAATTGGAATATTAAATGGATATTTTGTTCCTCCATCTTTTGTAACGTGTCCTGTAATACTACCAAGAACAACTTGATTTTCAACAAGATTCTTTGAATCTTCTCCAGGACTCATTTTAATTTCTAAAGTTTTCTTTCCTCCTACAGGAATAATAAATGCTCCACCAGTAGTAACTTGTGAATTAAGGTATGTGTGTGTTTGAGCTACGTTTATGAAACTTGCATAATCAAATGAGAAGTCTGTATCTCCAAATTCATTTAAAGTTAAATCATAATTAGTTAAGTTTAATATTTCAATACTTTCAGTATCTCCTGTTAAACTATTCTTGTTTATGTTTATTGCAACAGGATTATCAGTTGTTACTGGTGATGAACTAAAAAGAACTGAAACTATATTTGCATCAATTGTAATTTCTTTTCTCTCTGCAAAATATCCGCTTTTTAAAGCTTCAATAATTATAGTTTCTCCAACTACAAGTGGAGGCATGCTTAAGTTTAGTTTACCACTTGAGTCTGTGTGCTTTTCTAAAACGATTGCATTTTCATATC